>NZ_JBWKYN010000062.1:0-29417 GCF_059423785.1 Arcicella sp. GW458-12-2-14-TSB2
GGCTATGAAATGAGGCGACCAAAGCTCGGTTTGAAAGGCGATTTAAGCCTATTTAAACCAATTTTATCAATAATCACACCTTCATTTCAACTTTGTAAAAGATGTTGGTAATCAGTAGGACTTAAGTCCCCAGCTAATAGGAATAAATTTGATAATCAAAGTATAAAAACAATAACATGAAACGCATTCTAATTCTATCAAGTATTATTTTTCTTTCTTTTACCTTCTTTAAAAAAGAAAAACCTACGTTGTATATCATCGGTGATTCTACGGTAAGAAATGGCTCGGGTAAAGGTTCTGACGGACAATGGGGTTGGGGAAGTGTAATCCAAGATTATTTTGACACCACTAAAATCCATATCGAAAACCATGCGATTGGTGGCAGAAGTAGCCGTACTTTCTTGACCGAAGGACGTTGGGATAAAATCATGGCTAATCTTAAAAAAGGAGATTATGTGATGATACAGTTTGGTCATAACGACGGCGGAGCATTGAATGATAGTACACGTGCCAGAGGAAGCATCAAAGGAATCGGCGAAGAGACCGAAGAGATTGATAACATGATGACTAAAAAACATGAAACCGTACACACTTACGGCTGGTACATGCGTAAATACATCAATGAAACCAAAGAAAAAGGTGGGCAAGCGATTGTATTCTCGCCAGTGCCACGCAATGTTTGGAAAGGTGGAAAAATACCAAGAGATACTTATGGAAAATGGGCAGCTGAAACAGCTAAGACCACAGGAGCTTTCTTTGTAGATTTAAACGAATTGGTGGCTGTAAAATATGAGCAGTCGGATGAGGCTACTTTAAAGAAAAACTACTTCCCTATCGACCACACACATACTAATTATGAAGGAGCAAAAGTGAATGCTCAGACAGTAGTGGAAGGCTTGAAAGAAGTGAAAAAATGTAAATTGAATAAATATCTAAAGTAATCATACTAATTGCCAATCTCAAAAAATACTGATGACATGACTTGGATTCATACCATCAGTGCTCTTATCACTAGCGAGGGACTTAAGTCCCTCGCTAGTGATAAACCATTTAATTATCAACAACTTACAAACTTATAGATAATCTATAAAACTTAAGTCTCTCTCTAGGGATAAGGGTTCCCTACTTTCCACAGAACCATACAAACCAACTTGTACATTTCGACTTATACGCTTAACTTGGAAGACTATGAAAAGTTAACACGTAAACAATTCCTCCAATGTCCAAACATACTCTGCTGCTATTATGCTGTGTAACGATTTGTTCTTTAAAGCCTGTCAGTGCTCAAAAAAAGGCATCTTTGTATAAAGGCACACCCTATCAAGATGCTTTGTATAAAAAAGGCGCACAGAAAATCCCCGGGAAATTGCAATGCGAATACTATGATTTAGGTGGCGAAGGCATTGCTTATCACGATACCGATAGTGTCAACGCAGGCAGTGGGCGTCTTAATAAAGTGGATGGCAGTTATTTACATTCTTTCCGTATCAACGAATCCGTTGATATTTCATATACTAAATTCCAAAATCCACCGATAGATAATTCAAGCTATAATTTGGCACCCACAAAACCAAATCAATTATACGTGGGTTGGACGATGCCCGGTGAATGGATAAAATACACTATCGACGTTCAACAAGCAGGGACTTATCAGTTAGGAATCATGTTTACTGCTAATAAATATGGTATTATTTCATTTTCAGTAAATGATGTAGATCAAACTGGACAGCTTATTCTTCCATCTACCTTTGTAGACGCCGATACCATCGCTTGGCGGCAGTGGCATCACTGGAATTATCTTGATAATATTGCTACTATTAAACTTCAAAAAGGCATTCAAACATTTACCATTCATACCGTTGATATAGGCAATATGAATTATGATTATATTAACTTTAAGAAGATAGATTAAATTAACTTCTTGTACGATAAAATCATTCACATAATAGGACACCATGAGCTATCAAATTATCACAAAAATACTCTTTATAATATTGGGCATATACCTTATCATTTGTGGATTATTGTTCATGTTTCAAGAAAAGCTCATTTTTTTGCCTCAAAAACTTAATAGCACACATCAATTTAGTTTCTGGCAAGACTTCAAAGAAATGAATTTTAAAATGAAGGATGGAGTATTGCTTAACGGAGTTTTATTCAAAGCGGTTAATTCAAAGGGACTTATCTTTTACTTACATGGCAATGCTGGTTCGTTGGAAAATTGGGGAGAAGTAGCAAAAACTTATACAAGCCTACATTATGATGTTTTCATGCTCGATTATAGGGGTTATGGAAAAAGTGAAGGCTCAATATTCAGTGAAGAACAGCTTTTTCAAGACAATCAGGCTGTTTATGATGAATTAAAAAAGAAATATTCTGAAAATAAAATAATAGTATTAGGGTATTCAATTGGTACTGGCATGGCGACCAAAATTGCCTCCACCAATCATCCAAAACTATTAATTTTACAAGCCCCATATTTTAGCTTAACAGATTTGATGGAACACTACTACCCTATTATTCCCCCGTTTATACTACAATACAAACTAGCAACTAACCTATATATCAAAGATTGCGAAATGCCTATTGTGGTTTTTCATGGAGATGAGGATGAAATAATTTATTATGGCTCATCTTTAAAGTTAAAAGCATTATTTAAACCACAAGACACTCTAATAACCTTAAACAAACAACATCATAATGGTATCACAGATAATGAAAATTATCGGCTGGCTATTCAGAAAATATTGATGGAGCGTTAGTAATATTATATTTATTGATGATCTTTATATTATGAATCCCTACAACTAAAAATTATAAGTAATCTTAAAATAAAATTATAAAGTGCCTGGAAAATATCAAAACACCACTGCTGACTTTTTAAAAGCAGAAAATGAAACAGTAATTGGACACCTAGCTATGGGCGTGACAAATCATCAATTATTGATGCAACAGCGAACATCTTGGAATCATCAAATCACATTCTTAAAACAAACACTTAGCTATCTTCCAGATGATTGGGGCGTAATTCTTGAATATCCTATACCAAGGCGTTCAAAACGAATTGATATAATAGTAATAGCTAGAGACTTAATCTTTATAATCGAATTTAAAGATCGTGAAACAAAATATTCTCAAGATGCAATTAGTCAGGTTGAAGATTATTCTCTTGATATAAGAGACTTCCACAAGCAATCTGTATCAAAAACAATCATTCCTATTGTGTGGGCTTCTGATGCTACAGACAAAAGCAATTCTTTTAATGATAATCTTGATTTTGTAAAACCAACATTGTTTGCAAATCAATTCAATTTACACATTGTAATAAAATCGGCATTTAATTTTTTCTCAGACATAACTCGACCTCAAATTAATATAGTGGATTGGAACAATAGTGAATATTTACCTACACCAACTATTATTGAAGCGGCACAACATTTATTTTCTGGACAAAATGTTAAAGAAATTTCGCGTTCTCATGCTGGTTCTGAAAATTTAACAGAAACTACTAATTCTATCTTGAAAGCTATTAAACAAGCTCAAGACAAAAATGAAAAGATAATTTGTTTTATTACAGGAGTACCTGGTGCTGGAAAAACCTTAGCTGGTTTAAATATTGTTCATAACGTTGAAAATCATTCTGGCAAGGGTGTTTTCCTTTCTGGGAATGGTCCTTTGGTAAAAGTATTAACTGAAGCTTTAGCTAAAGATAATTCAGAAAGAAAAAATATATCATTAGTACAATCTAGAAGAGAGATTGTATTTGTTCAAAATGTTCATCAATTTCTGGACTTCTATCATAAAAATGACCAGATTCCTCAAGATAAAATAATATTATTTGACGAAGCACAGCGAGCTTGGAATGCAGAACATTCTAAACGTAAATTTGATAGAGATTTTTCGGAAGCAGAAATGTTATTTAACATTATGAATAGAAATAAAGATTGGGCTGTAATTGTTGCACTAATTGGAAGCGGACAAGAAATAAACACTGGTGAAGCAGGACTAGCAGAATGGGGCAAAACAATAAATACAAAGTTTCCGAATTGGAAAATTTATATTTCACCCGAACTCAAAGAAGGAACTTCAAATATTGCTAATTATAAGCTCTTTGAAACGGCACCCAAAAACCTTTCAATAACAGAGTTGCCTGAACTTCATTTAAAGGTATCTATTCGTTCATATAAAGCAGAAAAACTTTCGCTATGGGTTGAAGCCTTACTGGAAGGCGAACTATTAAAAGCAAAAGACTTATTACAAAATCATTTAAAAGACTATCCTGTTTTCTTAACACGAAACTTAGAAACGGCAAAACAGTTTCTAAGAAACAAAAATCGTGGACACCGAAGAACAGGGCTTATTGCAAGCTCTGGAGCGAGGCGTTTAAGACCTTTGGGACTCGATGTAACTGCTGAAATTGATGTTGCTAATTGGTTTCTAAAACCTAAAAATGATATACGCTCATCTTGTTTCTTAGAACTTCCAGCAACAGAATTTGCTGTACAAGGTTTAGAGCTTGATTGGGTCGGACTTTGTTGGGGTGATGATTTTAGAAAAGAAGTTACAGGATGGTCATTCCATGCATTTAAAGGCACTAAATGGCAAAATGAAAAGAAAGACGAAAGAAAGCAATTTATCAAAAACAAATACCGTGTTTTGCTGACACGTGGACGAGAAGGATTAATAATTTTTATTCCAGAAGGCTCAGCAATAGACAATACAAGGCCTTCAAAAAACTACGACAGTACATATAAGTATTTAAAAGAGATAGGGATTAAAGAGCTATAAACTACAATAAGTTTTTTATTTAAGGAATAAATCATTCCTATTGTATCATTTTGATACAATTTTGTATTATTTTTGAAATGAAAGGCTAATTTTCAATCAAAAACAATCAATCGTTTCTTATTTGTATTCCTCCTCGATTATGAAAAATCCAAGATTATTCACCAAAATCATGGCTCAATGTCTGTTGATGACTTGGCTGATATTAGGTAATGCTTTGTATTCCTCCGCACAAAGTCCCAATAATAAATTACTTTTCGGGGTAGCTTATTACGACGAGTACATGCCTTATGAACGTTTGGATAAAGACATTGCCATGATGAAAGAGGCAGGTATCAATGTGGTTAGGATTGCAGAATCAACATGGAGTACCGTTGAACCACAAGACAATGTCTATGATTTTTCTCATATCGACCGTGTGTTAAATGCCATGCACAAAGGAGGAATCCATGTGATTATCGGGACGCCTACTTATGCCGTACCGACTTGGTTGGTCAAAAAATATCCTTCGGTATTGGCTACTACTGCTCAGGGACAAAACCGATATGGCGTTCGTCAGAATATGGATATTACCAATGAACACTTTAGGTTTCATGCAGAAAGGGTGATTCGTAAAATCATGGAACATGTAAAAGACCACCCTGCCATCATTGGCTATCAGGTAGACAACGAAACTAAACACTACAACACCGCAGGCGATAATGTTCAAAAAGCATTTGTAGCCTATATGAAAGCAAAATACAAAACCTTAGAGGCTATCAACAAAGCTTTTGGGTTAGATTATTGGAGCAATAGAATCAACAATTGGGATGATTTTCCATCGACCGTAGGTTCTATCAACGCTAGTTTAAGTGCTGAGTTTTCTAAGTTTCAAAGACAATTAGTGACCGACTACTTGGCTTGGCAAGTGGCTTTAGTAAAAGAATACAGCAAGCCGAATCAGTTTGTCACTCAAAACTTTGATTTCGATTGGCGAGGGATTTCTTATGGTATTCAAACCGATGTAAACCATTTTGATGCTGCCAAAGCAATGGATTATGCGGGCGTAGATATTTATCACCCAACACAGGATTTTTTGACAGGTATTGAAATTTCATTTGGCGGTGATTTAGGTCGCTCGATGAAGAATGGTAAAAACTATTTGGTGATTGAAACAGAGGCACAAGGTTTTCCGCAGTGGGTTCCCTACCCTAACCAATTGCGTTTACAAGCCTTCAGTCATATTGCCTCTGGGGCAAATATGTTGGAATACTGGCATTGGCATTCTATCCATAATTCAGCAGAAACCTATTGGAAAGGCTTATTAAGTCATGATTTTGAACCAAATCCGACTTATAACGAAGCAAAAACCATTGGTAAAGACTTTGAAAAATTGAGTTCAAAGTTAATCAACCTGAAAAAGCAAAATGATGTAGCCATCCTATTTAGCAATGAAGCCCAAACGGCCTTCAATGCTTTTAGTTTTGGTTGGGGAGCTAGAGAGCGTTATAATGATATTCTTCGTCCGCTTTATGATGCTCTTTATCGCATGAATGTTGGCACTGATTTTATCGACCCAAGTACTACTAATTTTGAAAAGTATAAACTGATTGTAGTACCTGCTCTTTATGCTGCCTCTGACGAACTATTGAACCGACTAAATACTTTTACCAAAAACGGAGGGCATGTAGTATATACCTTTAAAAGTGGGTTCTCGGATGAAAACGTAAAAGTAAGAACTAGTCTTCAGCCCGGTATCGTCAATGAGGCTTGCGGGATTTCGTACAGTCAGTTTACTATTCCCAATAACGTTTCGTTGAAAGGTGACCCCTATCAGGTAGGAACAGCCAACAACAAAGTAAACACTTGGATGGAGCTTATCACCCCAACAACTGCCAAGGTATTGGCGTATTACGAACACCCAGCTTGGGGGAAATATGCAGCCATCACTCAAAACGAATATGGCAAAGGCGTAGCAACCTATATTGGCTGTATGACGACTGAAAAAATTACAGAAGGAATATTGAAAGAAGCCCTTAAGAAGGCTAATCTTTGGGGAACAAATCAAAATTTATACTTCCCTCTCATCACCAAAGAAGGCACAAATACGGCAGGCAAAAAAATCCATTATTACTTTAACTATTCAGCCGAAAGCAAAAGTCTGAAATATCCTTTTAAATCAGGAAAGGAATTGATTTCAAACACTGGTATTCAGCTAAATCAAAATATTGATTTAGCGCCTTGGGGATTTAAGATTGTTGAGGAGGAATAGGGTTGTTTGCTTCCCTTCTCCGTGGTTTGTGGCACACAGAAAACGGAGAAGAGAGAATAAAAGAACTTTTAGGATGCTGTCTAAAAAGGAAAACATAGCCAAATATTATTTGGCTGTAAAAACTTTTCGGACAGCCTCTTTTTCGTTATTATACTTTCTCCATTTTTGTCATTACACCTTCTCTTCTTCACAGACAACTGCAATTCACAATAAGTTTTAAAAATCAATTATTCCAATGCTTTGGATTGCCAACAGAAAATGCTAGTTTGCGTTAGCAAAATAAAATTAATTATTCCCATAAGATAATAGAAACCTTAATACACTTATTAAATAACCACCGTGGAAAACTCAGAAGAATTATCAGAAAACAAAAGCCCTCAAATAAACGAGGATATTGAAATCCAGTATATTATCAGCACCAACAAGTTTATCGTCCTTTCAATTCTATCATTTGGATTTTATATAACATGGTGGCACTACAAAGCATGGAGGTTTTTTAACCAGAAAGACCAATTAGACATTATGCCTGCCGTCAGAGCAACAAATGGTATTTTCTTTATTTATTCTCTATTGAGGAGAATATTGAAATTTGCACAAGAAAAAGGTTATTCTAAAAAGTATCCTAGTGCATTGTATTCGTTAGTTTTTATCATCTTAGTTTTACCATCTTTACCCCCTTTATATTTCTCCTTGCCTGAAATCCTATCATTAATATTATTGATTCAACCATTTCAAGCCCTCAACTTTGCAAAACGCCAGTCTAATGATTTGAGAGTAATTGAACAGACTAATTTTAATAGAAGGCAAAAAGCACTTTTATTTATTGGTGGTTGGTGTTGGATAAGTATTATTGCAGAAACTTTTTTGAATATAAATTGAGGGTTTGACTGAACATTTCCATGTTCTGTGGCACACTAAAAGGAACTCATCATCCATAATAATCAGCTACAAACGCCTGTGGGTCATCAGGTGTTAGGATAATTTTTTCGTCTTCGGTTGTTCTTACCAAAACGGTATTGTCTTTTCTGGTGGCATACCAAGTCATGCTCCCCATTTTGGTATTGGCAAATTTCCCGAAATATCCATAGTATCCTCCTACGCCAAAAGTTTTGAGTGAATAGGCTATTTTTTCAGGATCTAATACCTCCACACTTACGATTTTATATCGCTCTATCTCTAAATTTTTGATGGGTCTGTGGATAATTAGGCTACTATCGTTGATGGTATAACTCATAGGTCGATAAGCATAAGCCAGTCCGAAGACCAACAACAAAAATATTCCTGATATCAATGTAAACGCTAAACCAAGCTCTTTCATTACTGTAAAGAAACTAATGATTGAAACGGCGAATAAGATATTAATCGCAACGGTCGTTACTTTTACGAATTTATCTAAGGAGGCCTTGTGTGTCATATTAGCATGGGTATTTAAATGTAATAATAAACTCTGTACCTTCATTTTCTTTACTAAATACCGATATCGTGGCATTGTTGAGTTCCACAAATTTTTTAACAAGCATTAACCCTATACCAATACCCTTTTCTTTTTTGGTACCATAGGTCGAAATACTTTTGCCTGATTCCTGAAAAATCTTCTTTAATTTTGTCTCTGACATCCCAATACCATTGTCTTTTACAGAAACCCTAGCGGCATCATCGGTAAGCAAATAGCTAATTAAAATTTCACCTTTAGGCTTAGTAAATTTAATAGCATTGGCTATCAGGTTCTGAAAGATAATCCGAACTTGGTCTTGGTCGGCTTTTATCGGTACGGATACCTCGTTATGATGGATAATTTTAATCTTCTTTTCGTTGGCTACAGCTATAAAAACCCCCAGTACTTCATCTATCACCTCTGTTAAAGACAAGTCTATTATTTCTGTTTTCAGTCCTTCTCGCTGGCTATTGGCCCATGTTAGTAGGTGGTCAATCATCGCCGAAGTAAGCGTCATTTGTTCTAATACCTTATCAAGCATTAGTTCTTTTTCTTCCTCCTCTAACTCATCTGTTTTAAATAACCTCAAAGCCCCTAACATAGCTGCAAAAGGACTCCTTAGGTCATGCCCAATAATAGAAAACAGCTTATCTTTGGTTTCGTTAGAATTATTAAGGTCTTCATTTTTCTGCTCAATCAATTGTTTCTGAGCAATGATATAATCTGACTTCTTCTGAAGGTCCTGATATAGCTTTTCTGTTTTTTTGGCACTTCTATAAATCATTATCACTATAACCATCAGGAAGATAGCAATGAGTATAATGATAAGAATAATTAGCCTATTGGTAGCCTCCTGCTCTTGTGCAATCTGGTTCTTTTTAATCAGTACTTCATTTTCTGCTTGTTTTTGTTTCAGATAAAGGGCATTAATCTCCTTTTCCTTCGATTCATTAAATAGGCTATCGCTATATTGTTTATCCATTAAAAGATATTGATAAGCCTTGCCCGAATCTCCGACGGCACTATAAGACTGATGTAACATTTTTAAGGCTTGCTCTATATCCCACTTGGTGTTTGTCTTTTGGGCTAACAAAAGCCCTTTCTGGCTACACAATACTGCGGCTTTATATTTACCTAATTTGTAATAACATTTCGCCAGACCTGTATAAGCAAAACTATTTTCCCAATCGTTCTGATAACTGGTATTTTTAATGACAGAGGAATAGTAAAAAATGGCTTTATTTAATTGTTCTTTTTGCAGATAATAATCACCAATCCTATTGTCAGCCATAGCCAGCAAATGCTCTTCATTAATTTGCTTACTTACTGACTTAGACAGCATGAGGTAGTAAATAGTGCTATCAGATTTATTTTCTAAGTGACACAAGCCTATATTGAAGTAGTTTGCCGAAAGTCTGTTTAATTTATTGAGGCTTTTGTTAACGGCTGCAGCTTTTAAAAATTCTTTTAAAGCTAAATTAATTTTGTTCTGAGCAAGGTAAATAAGTCCGACGATATTTGAAGCATTAGCCACGCCCAATTTATCATTATTTTGGGTACTAATCCTTAAGGCTATTAGGCTATTGTTCAACGAAATATCATAGTTCCCTTTCATATAATGCATCTTGCCAAGCATGGCATAAGCCCTTGCACGACCTTGATTATAATTTATTTGCTCTGATAATGCCAATGCCTTGTTAGAGTAAATAAAGGCACTATCTGATACCGTTTCCATATACTCTGAAGCAATCGAACTCAATAAATTAATCGTTGCTGTATCAGGTTTTGTCTGGTTTGTAACTGTAAGTTTATTCCATTTAGAGAGCAATTGCTCAAGTTTTTTTTGTTGAGAAAAAACGATGAAAGGACATAAAAGAAGAAGGACTATTAACCTAAAAACTTTCAAAAGCATAATCTTAAAAGGATAATATGGTAAAGGTACTGTTTGGACATTCATTCAGGAAGTTATCAATATGTAGCTTAATTATAAATATAACATAAAGATATTTGATTCTGGAAAACATATCTAATAAATTTAAATTGAAAATTTTGTTTATCCTCTTTGCTTGTTTATTAAACACAAACAAGGGTGCAGTATCGTTAATGTTCTATCCTTTTGTCAATAAAAATCCTATTTTCTGATAATAACTAAAAATTAATATTGTTTATTTCTAGAGATGAATTAACTAAAAAATGATACCTTAAATTAGAAATAAAAGAATCTGATCCTCATTCAAAACTTCTCTTAAAACTAAAATACTTAAAATTATGAACCCTTCAAACGAAATGCTATCTCTACGTTCTGCCTTTTTTGATAATGCTGAGCTACATTTTTTATTATTTGATAGTGGCTTACATGTATTGGATATGAATGAATCTTTGCTTAAACATTATCACCTACAAAGAGAGGACTTGATTGGGAAACATATATTCGAGATTTCTCAGAATGCTAAAGAGAGAGGCTTGCATGAAAAATATATGGAGGTGATACGTACTGGTAAGCCTATCATCATAGAAGAAAGTATTACTCATCCTATTCATGGGAATCAATGTAATCGATTAAAGGCCTTTAAGGTTGGTGATGGTGTAGGAGTGACGGCATCCAATATTACTGAGTATAAAAATGCAATAGAGTCATTAGAAGTATTTTCTTATAGGCTCTCCCACGATATTAAAAGCCCTATGTCAAGTATTTTAGAGTTAACAAGGCTTACTCTTGACGAGGAAGAACAGATTGATTATAATACATTAAAAACTTATTGTGGACTAATCCATGAAAGTGCCAGTAGATTATTAGCAACCGTAACACAAGTAAATCAATCTTTGAAAATTCAAAAACAGGCTCCTCATTTTGAATTGATAGATTTCAATACTGTGGTAGATGAAGTAAAAAAATCCTTGGCTAGTATGGAAGGGTACAATCATCTTCACTTTGAAGAAACAATAGCATATCCTTTTGATTTTTATTTCGATAAAACCATCATTACCTCTTTATTCCAAAATATCATTGATAATGCCATTAAATATCGAAATATTAGTAGAGAAGATTCTTTTCTAAAAATAGAAATTTCAGGCGATAATGGCTTTGTCAGGATTGTTTTTTATGACAACGGCATTGGCATAAAAAAAGAATACCAAAAAAATATTTTCAAGCTATTTTACCGTGCTACGAAACAATCTGAGGGTACTGGGATTGGTCTTTATACTTTAAGGTATGTGATAGAAAAACTAGGGGGTTTGATTGCATTTGAAAGTACAGAAGGCATTGGTACTATTTTCAGAATTACCTTACCCAATAAAACAGATAATGTTGTATTATAACCAACTACTATATGAAATATAACGGACTGAGACCCATACTATGGACGAATCAATTAATTGAAACAATTGATTTTTATACTAAAATATTAGGCTTTGCCGTAGCTGAACAAAATGAAGCATGGGGATGGGCTTCTTTGTACAAAGATGAGGTGGAAATTATGTTGGCTAAACCAAATGAGCATATTCCTTTTGACAAACCCATTTTTACAGGTAGTTTTTACATCAATACCGATAAGGTAGATGAGCTTTGGGAGGAATTAAAAGACAAGGTGGAGGTGTGTTATGAAATAGAAGACTTTGAATGGCAAATGCGAGAGTTTGCTATTTATGATAATAATGGGTATTTGATTCAGTTTGGGCAAGATATAAATGAGAAGATGTAGATTGATTATTAAAAGATTGTATCCCTTACATTTAGCTGGTGACTTAAGTCCTACTGATTACCCCCATCTTTTAAAAAGTTGAAATGGAAATGTTATTATTGATTAAATTAGCTTAAATGTACATAACTAGTCTTTAAAACCAAGCGTTGAATCCCTCATCTCTAGGGAGGGACTTAAGTCCCTCCCTAGAGATAATATATTGATTATTAGTTATTTATATACTTATTGGTAATCAGTAGGACTTAAGGCACCGACTAAATATAAAGAGTACAATCCTACAATTTTTTAAACACCAAATCCAACTTAATAGGTATCTCATCAGCGATTAAATCGTCTTTAATCGTTGAGATGAAATTGGGTGTTTTATAGGTGATTCCCCATCTGGAACGATAGATACTCAAATCACCTTTGGCAACAACATTATCTTTATTGATATTAATAAAGGCGGTAAAGACAATTTGGTTGGAGATGCCTTTCATAATAAAATTCCCCGTTATCGAATATTTATTAGGTTGTGCTGTTGGCTGGACTTTAGTGATAATAAAGTTGGCCTGTGGGTACTTGCTGACTGCAAAGAAATCATCCGCTTTTAAATGCTCTTCTAAATTTCGTTGCCCTTTTAAATCTTTTTGATCTGTATTTTTGATACTGTTCATATCAATCACAAAAGTGCCTCCTTGTATTTTTCCATCGTTTGATACGATAATATTTCCAGACGAAAACTTTAAAGTACCTTCATGTCCGCCATAACCAAATGCGGGTGTACCTTTCCAAAAAATCTGACTTTCGGTAACTGACAAATTGAATTTTTGTTGAGCATAACCTGATAAATAACCAAACAGCAATAATAAGTTGATAAGCTTTTTCATAGTAAACAGGATTTAGAGAAGTGATATTTTAGCTATCGCCCAATTGCTATTCAACCTTAATTTCATTATGGGGTAAGGCATATTGATCAGAACTGGTTAATAAAACTATTGTATCGCCTTTTTTGCATTTTGTCAACACATTTTGAATATCAATATTAGGGAACACTTCTTTAAAAGAAAGCTTTATCGTTCCTGTTTTTTGGTCTTTGATAGCGATACTAAAAGGTATATTATTAATAGCCTTTGCTTTATCCGCTGATAGTTCGACAGTACTGACCGCCAAAGAACCTTTGGCGTTTAAGGAGACTTTGCCTTTTGATAAATTATCATATTTCTCAACAATCATTTTGCTGTTTAAGAAGGCAGCAGTACAGTCTGTGAAAGTACTTTGTGCTAGCAAAGAATGGGAGAATAGGATAAACGAAAAAATGAGTAGCTTTTTCATGATGCTTAAGAAAGTTTTAGGATATATTTATAGAACACGCACAACACACAATTTGCATCTTTACTATTAGGGTACGACTTAAGTCGCACCCTAATAGTAAGTCGTTTTTACATCTAAAAACTTCTTATTCACTTACTTTATTAGCATTGTCAGCCACAACTTTTTTATCTGAACTCGCTAATAAAACTGAAGGGTCTTTCTTTTTGCAAGTAACAGGTACATTATTAATATCAATTTTAGTAAAGATTTCATTAAATGAAAGCATCTTTTGTGCAGAATACTGGTCTTTGTTAGCAATACGGTAAGGCACTAAGCAAGTAACGGCTTTTGCTTCTTTTTTTGATGACTCAACTGCGCTAGTTTTTACGGCTTCTTTGTTTTTTGATGATGGCTTACAACATTTCTTTTTATTAAATTTTTCAACCATTGTTTTACTATTAAACAGTACGTCCGAATATTTTTTAGTAGGTGTTTCTGCTACTAAAGCATAAGAAAATAGCATAAGCGAAAGAGTGAGCATTTTTTTCATGTCGATATTTGTTTATGTTTGAATTAACTGACACAAACCTATCTAATGGAAGGTGGTAGGTAGTAAATCAAATGTAAAAAAGTGTAAAAGCCATGTAAATACAATTGAAACAAGCTATTTATCCTTTAAATTGCCCCTGATTATGAAAACAAAATTTTATATACTATTTGCTGTGCTGGTGATTGGCTCGTTATTTTTTATGGCTACTACTACCAATAAAAATGATGACTATGCAGAAAAACACCTGATAGTGGTGCTACGCGACATCGGGCATCAGTTACTGCTCCATGCAAAAGACTCAACGTCTCGGGTATTGCCCATCAAGAAAATCAAAGACAATACTTTCCAGATTACTTTTCAGAGCAATTTTACGTTCGTGTCTGATACCCTTGTAAGTTTAGTAGATAAGAAATTGAAATCGACTAATTTACCCACAGAGTACATCGTAAATGTGATAGATTGCAGTAATAAGGAATTGATTTTTGCCTATGAGGTAAGTATTAAAACAGACAATATTTTGCCTTGTCTGGGCAGGAAACAACCTATAGGATGCTACATCGTTCAAATTGAGTTTTTGAAAACAAAATCACTCAGTCTTTACAATTATCTATTGTTGTTAATTCCTTTGGGGATAGTAGGGTATTTTATGCGGGGTAGCTATTTTAACCGTAAAAAAAGTACTACTCCTACCCCACCGTCTGTTTTAGACTATATAAGTATCGGTAAATATGCTTTTTATACTGATAAGAGCATCCTAAAGTTTGATTATGAAACCATAGAACTGTCTGAACGAGAGGCAAAACTATTAGCAATATTTGCCATCAATCAGAACCAATTGATTGAAAGAGAAAGACTTTTGAAGGAGGTTTGGGAAAATGAGGGTGTATTTGTGATAAGTAGAAATTTAGATGTGTTGGTATCGAAACTTCGTAAAAAATTGCAGAAGGATGACTTAGTGAAAATTACAAATCAGCATGGAAAAGGATATAAATTGGAGGTGGGAGCGTAAAGTTTTCAATCCTTATCACTAGCGAGGGACTTGAGTCCCTCGCTAGTGATAAGGATTGAAAAAATACTCATGGCATGACTTGAAGTCATGCCATGAGTGACAGCATTTCTGTTTAATTAGCCGTAGGCTTCTTAACCTTCAACTCGTCGGGTGCATCCTTTGTATAAGTCTTGAAGGTTGACTTATAGTTTTTATCAAACAACGCTTTTATTTCTTCGATATTCACTGAAAAAGATGGATTGAACTGCTCGGAATTCATATAATTTTTCAAGCTGTATAATAATTGACTAGCGACAAAACGTTTGTCAGGGTCAGAACTTAAGTCGGCACTTGAGATTATTAGTTTACCTTTTCCTACTTTAGCTTCTAAGATTAACCCCAATTTACGGTTCAAAAACCAAGTATCTATCGGCTGAACAATAGGGCGAAAGCCTGCTGGAAAACTATCCAATAACATCACCTGCGAACGATTGACGATTTCCCACCATTGCAAATTACTATGAAACTCTGTAGGGAAATTTTGGAACGCAGGATGGGCTGGGTCGACCAAAAATCCTAAAGTATGTGGCGGGCGCATCTTGAACCAAGAGGTATTCCAGAATACAGGTTGGAAATAGTTGACTACTTCTTTGCCTTTTTCTACTTTCCCTGCGGCTTCTAAAAATACTTTTCCGCCGTTTTGTAAAACCTCCTCAGCCTTGGCATCCAACTCTTTACAGAAGTAAATTTGGTCAGTATTGACGGTAGGTAGCTTTTCTGGATATACCCAAAACTCCCAATTATTTTTAAAGTTGGTATCATCAATTCGTACTTCAAATACTAATTTCTGAGCCTTCTGAATATTACTCAATGGGAAAGTTACATTACCCATAGTGAAATTGTTTCCAATAGGAATATTCGTTTTATCAAATTTTCCTTTGGCGATTATTTGCTTATGCTCATCCACAATTTGCCATGAAATTTGTGCATTTGTGAGGGCTTCTTTGCCAAAATGATACATTTCAATATTGGCTTCAAAGCTTTCTGAGTTCTTGAATACAAATTTTGGAATACGCGCCAAAGGAACGGTGGTATTACAAAACTGTGCAAATTCAGGTTGTGTAATATAGCCTTTCTCTTCCCAGAATGAATCTAAGATACCTACTAATGCTGTTCCCTGACCAGAGTAATCGTTTAGTCCCAGCATTTGAATCCCTGCTGAAATAGGCGTTCTTAAAGCCATTTCTATTTCAGTTTTATAACTCAATGCTTGTAGTTTCCCCGAAGCCAAAAAGAATTTCTCGCCAAGGTCTCCCATGTCTTTATCTTTCAGGTCTTCTTCAAAAAGCTCGTAGTTTTTGGCTTTATAAACCCCTGTATATTTTTTAATTTCCTTAAAATTCGGGAATACACACCATTGTCCTAATTCATGGGTTAGGTACGGTACTTTAAAATCTTTTACTTTATCCGCAAAGTCTTCATTACTACTCGGTAGCTTGTTCCAAGGCAAGCCTCTTGGCCCCGATTTAATCATGTATTCATTGGAAGGGACTAAAGGCCAGCTCATGGCTACTGATGCTCCAGTGTACTTACGACGAGGGTCTTTAGTCTTCCAATAGTTTATGAATTTGGTTAGGTAATCTACTTGTTTGCCTCCTCTTGGTTCATTTCCATAAGCCAACATACAAAAGGAAGCATAATTTCCGTAGGCTTTTGCCATACGGTTGGTTTCGTCCATGATAAATTGGTCGATAGGATGCCCATCGCCTAAAGACGAACCATGATTTGCCCAACTTGGGCCTTCGGGTTGTAAATAAATCCCCACTATGTCGGCAGCGATAAAAGCCGCTTCTGGTGGGCAGAATGAATGAAAACGAAAATGGTTTAATCCATAAGCCTTGGCTGTTCTGAAAACTTTCTCCCAAGATTTTACATCCATTGGTGCATAGCCCGTTAAGGGGAACTGACAGTTTTCTACGGTTCCCCTTAAAAATATAGGGCGACCATTAATTTCAAAACGAGTGCCTTTTATGGCAAAATCACGCATCCCAAACTGCACTTTTCGGGCAGACTGTACCTGTTTTTGAACAATGACTTCAGCAGATAGATGATACAAGGCTGGGGTGAATTCATCCCAAGTCTGAAAATCATCCCCCATCGGATAGTCGATAGTAATGCTTTTCTCTTGGTCATCTACCTGGAAATCAGTTACAAGTAAATTGGGTGTGTGTGATTTAATGCTGTTAAAACTTTGGGCTGTTATTTTTATTTGCCCATTAATAGGCTTTTTGTAAGCATTTTTCAAAACGATTTTTACCTGAGCAGAGTGTTTTTTCAAATCAGGATAAATCTGAATATCGTCAAACCAAATTTTACCTTCGGCTTCTAATTCTATTTTGCCCACTATGCCATTCCAGTTTCCTTGGGTATGGTCGGTCAAACTGTGTGAATCTTTCCCTACATTAATGGCTTTAATACGGTTATCCACTCTGATAGAGATGGTATGCTTTCCAGTAGAAAGCTTATCCGTCAAATCAAAGGTTTGAGCAACGCACATCGAGTTTTCTAAGCCTATTTCTTCATTATCAATCCACACGCGGGTTTCAGTATGTGGTCTCTCTAATGTCAGTACAATGCGTTTGTTCGACCAATTTTTAGGGACTACTACTTCTTTTTGATACCACGCTGCCCCAACATAATATTTAGCAGGCGTCAACCAAAAAGGAAACTTTAGGTTATCGGGTGTACGGTATTTAGCTAAGTGCGGATTAAAATACCATGAGCTATCGTATATACTACCCGTCCACTGTGTATTAATCGTTACGCGGTTGCCCTTTCCATTTTCAAGCATCGAGCCTGGCAATTTGATGGTTTCGGGAAGTTTAGTATTAAACCATTTATCTTTTACGCCAATATCGGTTGAATCAGTTTTAAAACGCCAATCACCAGCCAATGAGATTTTCTGGGCAGAGACCAGATTGCTCACTAGCAAGCATATAATAAAGCAATAATGTTTAAACATAAGTTTGAAAGATAATTTTAATGATTTGTCGATTTAGGTTCTCTTTTTTTAGAGCATACAAAGCCTCAATATGCTTGTATAATAACTCCCTTTAGGTATAAGAAACCCTGCTGAACATACTCTCAGCAGGGCTTAGTCTTTACACCAAAAAATCTATTTTATAATGCTTTTGTTATTTTCAATCAAAAATAAGGTAGTCGAACTATCAAGGATATTGCTGAATGTTTCCGTTATGTTGGAAACACGTACTGCTAATTTTGTAAATATTCTTATAAAGAAAAAATATTTTATAAAGAATCTCGTTGCTGAAATACAAATTTAAAATGTACAAATTTGATAACAAATATTGATTATCAAAGAAAAAATACTATCCTGTGCCTTCCTGCTATAGCAGATTCCCTGAAAAGAATCAAACGAAGAACGAAAGATGAACACTACAAAAAATTGTACTTTTACAACATTTACCAACAAAATATATCTAGCGATATTAATTTAATAAAATCTCATTTTTATAAGAAAAATACAACGATTTCAGCATGTCATCGTTATCGGGAACGTTGCCATAAAATAATCAATGGTGAATTTCCATGAAATTGAAAGGCTAAAAAAAACTGTATCTATCCGAAGCTAATTTTGGCATTTATGTATTTTACCATTATTCAAACTAGATGGCAGATGAGAAAGGCTAAAAAAATATTTTTCATTTATTTTTTAATGATGCCACAGTACTCGAAAATCATGCTTGAGTTTTACAAAAATGTATCTTCTAAAAAATTATATATTTTCAAAAAATATTACTAAACGCATGACATCACAGGATGCTTCAGGTAAGTCGTTGATTTTTCTTTGCAAGAAATAAAAACCATATTTGATGAAACAGCATAGATCAACAAAAGCCTTTCAAACTTTTTTTCTCTTATCAATTACTTGCTCTTTAAGTTTCGGACAAGCAAAGTGGAAACCTATCACACAACAAACCAAACCTTGGTCACGATGGTGGTGGGAAGGTAATGCAGTTAATCCCAAAGATTTAACGTATAATATGGAAACCTACCAGAAAGCAGGTCTGGGTGGTTTAGAGATTACACCGATATATGGTGTAAAAGGTGAAGAATCGAAATTTATTGATTTTCTTTCCCCAAAATGGGTAGAGATGTTCAAGCATACCTTGAATGAAGGTACTCGCTTAGGCTTAGGTATCGACCTTGCCAATGCTTCTGGCTGGCCTTTTGGAGGCAGATGGGTAACACCAGAAGATGCTTGTAAGAATGTCAATTTCAAAACATATCAATTAAAAGAAGGTGAAAAACTTTCGGAAGTGATTACCTTTCAACAAGCACCATTGTTACGATATGTGTTGCCTAAAAAAACAACTGTTTCAGCATTAAAATACCCTGTTTCAAAGAATGAGAATCTTCAAGAATTAGCGATAGACCAAGTAAGATATGAAAGACCATTGCCATTACAAACCCTGATGGCCTATTCGGATAAAGGCGAGGTGCTGAATTTGACAGCTGAGGTTAGTGCTATGGGACAATTAAACTGGCAAGCTCCTAAAGGCAACTGGAAGCTGTATGCTGTCTTCCAAGGGTGGCATGGCAAATTGGTAGAACGTGCTGGTCCGGGTGGTGAAGGCGATGTAATCGACCATTTTTCGGATAAAGCCATTCAGAATTATTTAAAGGAATTTGACAAGGCTTTCGCTAATACGAATGTTTCGAGCATGCGTGCTTTTTTCAATGATTCTTACGAAGTAGATGATGCGCGTGGACAGTCGGACTGGACAGAAAATTTATTCCAAGAGTTTCAGCAAAGAAGAGGCTACGATTTAAGAAACTATCTCCCTAACCTTTTCAGCAAAGAAAATACAGATTTAAACCATAGAGTGTTGTTTGATTATAGAACAACAATTGGAGATTTGATTCTGGAAAAATACACTGGCGAATGGGCTAAGTGGGCACATGGCCGTGGTAAGATTGTCAGAAATCAGGCACATGGTTCACCTGCGAATACCCTTGATTTATATGGTTTGGTAGATATTCCAGAGATTGAAGGGACAGATTTATTGAGAATCAAATTTGCTTCGTCGGCATCTAACGTATTAGGCAAGAAACTAACGTCATCAGAATCTGCCACTTGGGAAAACGAGCATTTCCTATCATCATTAAGTGATGTTAAAAAAGCATTAGACTTATTTTTGGTGGGTGGTGTAAACCATATCTTCTATCATGGCATTAACTATTCACCAAAAGACGAAGCATTTCCAGGTTGGTTATTTTATGCAGCCGTACACTTTACGCCACATAACCCTTTCTGGAAGAATTTCTCGACTTTGAATAGTTACATTGCTCGTACACAGGCATTCTTGCAAGATAGCAAACCTAATAACGACGTATTGTTGTATTTCCCTATTACAGACCGTCTTACTGAGCCTTCTCCAAAAGGTTTATTAGAACACTTTGATGGCGTAACACCTGAATTTAACGGAACGGATTTCAAAGAGGTAGCTCAAAAGATGATTGACCGTGGTTATGGCTTCGATTTTATCTCGGATAAACAAATTGCTAATCTGCAATCTCAAAATCCGCAAATTATTACTGGTGGCGTTGCCTACAAAACAGTACTACTGGCAGAGAGCGAGCAAGTACCTTTGGAAACGTTGGAGAAATTGGTGCAGTTAGCAAAACAAGGAGCTACGATTGTTGTTCATCATAAATTGCCTGCTGATGTACCGGGCTTAGGAAACTTAAACGAACGCAGAGCGAAATTTAAGGCATTGTTAGCAGTATTGAATTTTACCAAAGTAAATGACAAAGTAAGCCAAGCGAAGATTGGCGAAGGTTCGTTTTTATTAAGCGATGATTTAGAAGCCATGATGACTTACGCTAAAGTGTATCGTGAAACGATGACCGACAGTGGCTTGCAGTTTGTTAGAAAAACCAGTGCGAAAGGCAATTATTACTTTATCAATAACAAGTCTGGAAAACCTTTTGAAGGTTGGGTAAAATTGGAAGTTGAAGCAAAATCTGCGGCTTTGTACAATCCTATGACCGCAGCATTGGGCATGGCAAAGTTCAGAAATGGTAATGAAGTGTATTTACAATTGGCTGTAGGAGAATCGTGCATTGTTGAAACATTGAAAGCAGTAGAAAAAGGTGCTGAATATCCTTATTGGAAAGCAAGAGCCGAGGCCGTAGAGTTGAAAGGTACATGGAAAATATCATTTTTGGATGGTGGGCCAACTTTACCAAAAACGATTGAAACAACAAAGTTAGGCTCGTGGACAAAGGCAGGGAAGGAATATCAAGACTTTTCAGGAACAGCTTCATACCAATTAAATTTTGTGAAGCCTAAAACTGTTGCCAAAGGTTATTTGTTAGACTTAGGTAAAGTAGCAGAAAGTGCTTCGGTAACTTTAAATGGGAAATCATTAGGTACTTTATTAGGCCCTACTTACAAAGTTTTTGTACCAACTACTTTATTAAAAGCACAAAATGTTTTAGAAGTAAAAGTATCGAATTCAATGGCCAACAGGGTAACGGCTTTGGAAGCAGAGGGCGTAGTTTGGCAGAAGTTTTATAACATCAACGTATCAGCAAGACTAAAACAAAACTTAGGAGATAAAGGCTATTTTACTACTAAAAACTGGGAACCAAAGGAATCTGGATTATTAGAAAAAGTAACTTTAACGCCTGTAGAATCATTGAAATAAAGACTTGAGACTGAGATACGTTGAATACAGATTTGTATTTTCAACCATTTTAAACAATATATCAATCATGTTAAAACGTATCTCGATTTTCACTATTTACCTGTTTATCGCCACTTTTACTAGCTTAACTTTTGCCAAGCCTCAATCGGAGTATTACGAAACTAGGGTATATAGTTTCAAAAGCGTAGAGCAGAAAAAGGTAGTAGAAGATTATTTCAAAGATGCCGCTATTCCTGCGTTCAATCGTTTAGGAATTAGTCCCGTAGGTGTTTTTAATGAAGCTGACCAGAAAGATGGCATTAAGCTATATGTATTGATTCCTTATAAATCGTTAGACCAGTTTAGTAAAATAGCGAGCAAATTAGCTACTGATGCGGTATATCAACAAGTGGCAAAAGCGTATTTAGATGCCAATTTTGCCACGCCTGCTTACGAACGTTATGAAAGTTCGTTGTCGGTAGCCTTTAAAGACTGGTCGAAATTGAAAGCTCCGACTACTACTGCACCAAAGGCTGAAAGGGTATACGAATATCGTCTGTACGAAAGCCACAGCGAGGTAAAAGGATTAAGTAAAATCCACATGTTCAACGAAGGTGGGGAAATCAATATTTTTGTAAGACTAGGATTTAATCCTGTGTTTTATGCACAGACTATCATTGGGGGCAAACAGCCAAATTTGGTGTATATGACCACTTTTGATAACAAAGCATCAAGAGACGAACATTGGAAGGCTTTTGGGGCTGACTCAGAATGGAATCGCATTAAGGTACTCCCTGAATACGACCACGCTATGACCAAAGCCGAAATTCATTTCTTAACACCAACAGATTTTTCACAAATCTAGAAAGAGTTGATGAGTTTAGGGTTTATGAGTTTAAAGTTCATGAGCTTAAAGCTTTTAACTCATAAACCCTAAACTTTAAACTAATAAACTCATAAACACTAAACTCAAAAAATGCAGGAAATTGCTTTTACGATGAAGCTCAAAAAAGGATTTGAGCAAGAATACAAAAAACGTCACGATGAAATTTGGCCAGAATTATCTGAGTTATTAGTAAAGTCTGGTATTACAGAATATGCCATTTATTTAGATGAAGCGTCTGGAGTTTTGTTTGCTGTTCAGAAAAGAGTAGATAATCATACGCTTGACGAATTACCACAAACTGAAATCATGAAAAAATGGTGGGCATTTATGGGTGACATCATGGATACCAATCCAGATAATTCTCCTGTAGTTACTGATTTATCTTGCGTATATAGAATGTCTTAATGACAGATTTTCGAGTGCAGTTGTATCATAAAGAAGCACAGCGTTAATGTTTATCAATGTGAAGATTGATGACTTAATCTGTGCTTTTTTGATGCTGCGGGTTTATTTTTTTCCCGCTGATTTACAGAGATTTTTAACGCTGATTTACGCAGATAAATAAAAATCTCCAAAATCTGCGGGTTGTTATCTCCGTGAATCTGCGGGTTTATTTTTCCCGCTGATATACACTGATTGCTATTGCTGATTTACGCAGATAAATAAAAATCTCCAAAATCTGCGGGTTGTTATCTCCGTGAATCAGCGGGAAAATTATTTAAAATTCATTAATCCACAATTCTCAACTATCTAGTCTATGAAAAACCTAAAACTATTTTTCATTTGCATTTACGCTTTACTTGTCCAACATACTTTTGCACAAGGTAAAATCGACAGAAAGGCTTTGGTTCAACGCCACACGGTTGTACTATCTAAAATTGACACGCTGGCCTCATTGTCTGTAGGCAATGGAGATTTTGCTTTCACTACCGACATCACTGGTTTACAGACTTTTCCTGACTTTTATGCCAAAGGGATTTCGTTGGGTACTCAATCTGTTTGGGGCTGGCATCGCTACCCAAATACAGAAAACTACAAAATAGAAGAAACCTTTAAAGAAATTAATTCTCATGGTAGAAAAATACCGTATGCCGTACAGGCCTCAAATAGTGAGCGCGCCAAGGCTGCTAATAATTTCCTACGCCAAAACCCACATCGTTTACAATTGGGCAACCTAGGCTTTGAACTCTTCAAAAAAGATGGTTCTAGCGTAAAACCAAAAGATTTAACCAATATTCATCAAACACTCAATGTCTACACAGGCGAAATCACCAGTCAATTTGCGGTAGAAGGAGTTCCCGTAAAAGTGATTACGGTTGCTCACCAACAAAAAGATTTGATTTCAGTAAAAGTGCAGTCTGAATTATTAAAAACTGGTCAGCTAAAATACCGTTTACGTCTGCCCTACCCAACCAACCAATTTACAGATGAAGGGAATAACTGGAAAAATGCAGATAAGCATCAGTCTTCTTTAGTACTTTCGACTGACAAATCATTCGTTTTTAAACATCAACTAGATGATACTGAATACTTTATCAAGATAGAAAGTACCCAAACATCAAATGTATTGCAAAGCGAAGCCCATTATTTTGTGGTGAGTCCAGATACGAAAGAAAATACGCTTGAATTTAGTGTATTGTTCTCTGAAAAGCTTCCGAAAGAAACTATTCCAAATTTTACTAACACTTTATTGAGTACAAAAACAGCTTGGAGAACTTTTTGGAGTACTGGGGGAGTCGTGGACTTCGCAGGAAGTACCGACCCAAGGGCAAAAGAGTTGGAGCGAAGAATCATTCTTTCGCAATATCTTACCAAAATACAGTGTGCAAACAACGAGCCTCCACAAGAGACAGGCTTGACTTATAATTCTTGGTTTGGCAAACCGCATTTAGAAATGCACTGGTGGCATGGTGTTCATTTTGCTTTATGGAACAGAACCGATTTGCTTGAAAAAAGCATGGCTTGGTACAAAAAAGTAGAACCAGAAGCTAGAATTATTGCAGAGAGACAAGGTTTTGAAGGTGTCCGTTGGCAAAAAATGACTGACCCAGATGGGAAAGAAGCACCATCGTCGGTAGGAGCTTATTTACTTTGGCAACAGCCCCATTTTATTACGTTTGCAGAATTGGCTTATCGTAAACACTTAGATAAAGCCACTTTAGAAAAATATAAAGATTTAGTGTTTAAAACAGCCGACTTTATGGCGTCGTATGCTTATTTCGATGCTGAAAAAGGTCGGTATATTTTGGGCAAAGGAGTAATTCCTGCTCAAGAGCGATTTAAACCCGAAGAGACTTTTAATCCGACATACGAGTTGGCTTATTGGCAGTGGGCCTTGACGACAGCACAGGTTTGGCGAGAACGTTTAGGATTGAAAAGAAATGCTAAATATGATGATGTACTGAAAAAACTATCTCCCCTACCAGTACAAGACGGGGTGTATTTAGCCACAGAAAGCGCTAAGGATTCTTATACCAATCCAGTGTTTTTAACCGACCATCCGAGTGTTCTTTGTACCTTAGGAATGTTGCCTGCCAGTACGATGTTAAACATGACTACAATGCAAAGCACTTTCGATAAAGTATGGAAAATATGGCATTGGGATGATACTTGGGGTTGGGATTTCCCGATGGTAGCCATGACTGCTACTAGATTAGGACAGCCTGAAAAAGCGGTGGATGCCCTCATGATGGACATCAGAACAAATACCTATTTGCCAAACGGACATAATTATCAAGATGCTCGCTTGCGTTTGTATTTACCAGGGAATGGTGGCTTACTATCAGCAGTAGCCATGATGTGTGCAGGGTATGACGGTTGTAAAACAGTTAATCCTGGAATACCTAAAAATGGTAAATGGAAAGTACGATGGGAAGGGCTGAAGAAAATGTATTAATTGATAGTTAGTGAAGATTTAGTTGTGAATGAGTGAATTGTGAGTTAGTGAATTATTACAATAAGTTTGAATCCACTCTTCTAATGTACAATTAAGAACTCACTCAATCATAATTAAAATTTCACTCAATCACTAACTCACAATTCACTCATTCACAACTAACTCACAATTAAACAAATATCTCTCAAAGTAATAAATTATGAAAAAAACGTATTTTGTTTTTGCGCTTTTGTTATCGTCGGTGAGCTCTTTTGCCCAAAAGAATCTTACGCTTTGGTACAAACAACCTGCTCGGAATTGGAATGAAGCCTTGCCTATAGGTAATGGGCGTATTGGAGCAATGATTTTCGGAAGACCTTCCAACGAATTGATTCAGCTCAACGAACAAACACTTTGGTCAGGGAAGCCTATTAATCCAAATCCCAATCCAGAAGCACCAAAGTATCTTCAACAGGTAAGAGAAGCTCTTTTTAATGAAGACTATAAAAAAGGAGAACAACTTACGCATAAATTACAAGGACTTTATTCAGAGGCTTATCAACCACTTGGAGATTTGCTTTTGAAACAAGATTTAAAAGGAGAAGTAAGCAATTATTACAGAGATTTAAATATTGCTGAAGCTACTGCCAGTACACGTTTTAAAGTAGGTGATACAGAATTTACGCGTGAGTTTTTTGTGTCAGCACCTGCACAAGTGATGGTTATTCGCTTGAAAGCTAGTACAAAAGGAGCATTAAATTTTACCGCTTCTACTACTTCGCCACACCCTATTCAAAAGTCTGTTTTAGGGGCAAATGAATTAGTTGTTAGAGGTAAAACTCCTGCACATGCCGACCCTAATTATGTAGGTTACAATGCTGTACCTGTTATTTATAAAGACTCTACAGGGTGCGGAGGTGTTCGTTTTGACTGGAGAATTAAAGTTAAATCGACAGATGGCAAAGCAACCACTACTGCTGAAGGCATCACTATTTCAGACGCTAGCGAAGCCGTATTGATTATTTCAGTAGGAAGTAGTTTCAATGGTTTCGATAAATGTCCTGATTCGGATGGAAAAGATGAAAAAGCCATTGCAGATAAATACCTCAAAGCATCATTGCCACTCAGCGTAGATGCCATCAAAAAAGCACACATAGCAGATTATCAGAAATATTTCAAACGTGTGAGCTTCTCTTTGAATGGAAACCCTACTGTAGATTTACCAACCGACGAACGATTGATACAGTATGCTAATGGTGGTAAAGATTCTGCCTTAGAAAGCCTTTATTTCCAATTTGGTCGTTATTTATTGATTTCTTGTTCTCGTCCTGATGGCATACCTGCCAACCTTCAAGGCATTTGGAATAACTCGGTTCGTCCACCTTGGAGTAGCAATTTCACTACCAATATCAACACTCAAATGAATTATTGGATGGTTGAGATGTGTAATTTATCTGAATTGCATACGCCATTATTAAAATGGATTGGCTACATGGCTAAAACAGGAAAAGAAACCACCAAGAATTTTTATAATGCCCGTGGCTGGACGGTGCACCATAATTCAGACATTTGGGCTTTATCTAATCCTGTGGGTGACAAAGGCAAAGGGTCGCCTTCGTGGGCCAACTGGGCAATGGGTGGTGCATGGCTAAGTCAACACCTTTGGGAACATTATGCTTTTACTGGTGATAAAAACTACTTGCAAAATACAGCTTATCCCTTAATGAAAGGAGCGGCGATTTTCTGTGAAGATTGGCTCATTGAAGACAAAAACGGATATTTAGTGACGGCACCCTCTACGTCACCAGAAAACGTTTTTATTACTGAAAAAGGAGAAAAAGGCTCAGTTTCTATCGCTTCTACCATGGATATGGGTATTATCTGGGATTTGTTTACCAATACTATCGAAGCATCAGAGAAATTAGGCATTGATGCTGATTTCAGAAAAGAATTGATTGCAAAGAAAGCAAAACTATTCCCTTTACATATTGGCAAAAAAGGCAATTTACAAGAATGGTATAAAGATTGGGAAGATGTAGAACCACAGCATCGTCATGTTTCGCATTTGTTTGCCTTGCACCCTAGTCGCCAAATTTCACCGCTTCGTACGCCTGAGTTTGCCAACGCAGCTAAAAAGACCTTGGAAATTAGAGGTGATGACGGCACAGGTTGGAGTAAGTCTTGGAAGATAAACTTTTGGGCTAGGCTACACGACGGTAATCATGCCTATAAATTAGTGCGTGAACTATTGAAACTAACGGGTATGGAAGGTACTAATTACAACAAAGGTGGTGGTACTTATCCAAATTTATTCTGTGCGCATCCTCCATTCCAAATTGATGGTAATTTTGGTGGTACTTCTGGTATTTCAGAAATGATTATCCAAAGTCAAGATGGTTTAATTAACATTTTACCTGCTATTCCAGACGATTGGCAAGATGGCGAAATCAAAGGAATGAAAGCTCGCGGAGGTTTTGAAGTAGATATTACTTGGAAAAATAAACAGGTAACTCAATTAGTTATCCGTTCATCAATAGGTGGAATTTGCAGTATTAAAACGCCTAATCAATTGAAATTAGCAGGGAAATCAACGTTGAAAAAAGCCAAAGCATTTGATGCTTATGATTTTCAAACTACTAAAGGAGGCGTTTATGTGTTAAATAGTTTGTAAGGTATATAACTTATTAACATTTACTGATGGCATGACTTGGAGTCATGCCATCAGTGTTTATACCACTTTATGTTTAGTGAATAGAGTAAATAGCTTCAAAAATAGTTCTATAATTATATCATCTCTTCGAGATTAAGATGTTTGTTAAGTCTCAAATTAATTTCGTAAATTAGTTCATTACAAATACTTAAATTGTTATTTTCTACAAAACATAATTCTTATACAATGGAAACGTTTTACACTAATGAGCAAATTTTTATCCCTATAATCTCGGACTATGGATTTAAGGTAACTTTTGGAAATGAAGCTAATACACTTTTTTTACGGAAAGCTTTACAAGCATTAATAAAATCTACTATTCCAATAAAAGAAGTAACCTTCGATAAAAATACTTTTGAGGGAATTTCCCAAGATGGAAGAAGTGGAATTTTTGATTTAGCTTGTATCGATGAAAACAACAATCATTTTATCGTAGAAATGCAATATGGTGAAGCTCCATATTTTGTACAACGTATGAAATTTTACGCATTGCATAAATTCAATGCAATGGTAAAACGAGGAAAATTTGATTATGGAACGCTTACTAAAATCTACTGTGTTGCTATTTTAGCAAACAATATTTTCCCTTACCCTCAATTTCATTCAGCTGCTAATCTAAGAAATGAACAAGGTGAACTTTTTGATGAACAAATGACATTTATTACAGTAGAATTAGATAAATTTGTTTTACAAGAGTCTGATTGTCAAACGGATTTAGAAAAACTGATATATACCATGAAAACGATACATACAGTTACAAAACCAACTCAATTCCCTCAATTTTGGGATGAAGAATGGTTGAAAATTGCTATTGATGAATTGGATAGCAGAAAAATGACTCCAGATGAAAAAGCATCTCTTGAGATATTAATAGCTAGAAATGCTGAGGCTGTAAAAGCTGAAAGTAGAAAAATTAAAGAGGCAATTAATAAAAAAAATATTGAAACTATTAACAATGCCTTAGAAATGGGATTGAGTATTGAGCAAACAGCTAAACTAGCGGATGTTTCGCCTGAGTTTGTCAATAACGTTATCCAAAATAATTTGAAATAATATAGATAGTTTATCACGTAAACTTGAAGAGTAACTAATGAAGCTGTCCGAAAAGTTTTCATAGCCAAATATTATTCTGTGAAAGACCTCACCCCTAACCCCTCTCCTTCAGAGATGGGCCTTTTTGAGCCCAAAAGTTCCCATCTCTGAAGGAGAGGGGTTAGGGGTGAGGTT
>NZ_JBWKYN010000063.1:0-28965 GCF_059423785.1 Arcicella sp. GW458-12-2-14-TSB2
GTTGATTATCAATGCTATTAACATTTGTTGTTTAGATTAATTACGATCATATTTTTTATTTCTATCTGCATTTTAAAATAAAAAGTCCACCGATATAACTCGGCAGACTTTCAAATTATTTTTTCAATATCCTTTCCCCGATATAATCATTCGTTAATTTTGAATACAAATGTAGTACTTATTTGGAAGTACTATACTAAACCTATAGATATTATTTTAACTTGACTTTGCAGAATTTTATAATGCCAAAATAATTAAGGCAAATCAGCATAACACAAATCACAGAGGAAAAGGCGATGGCATAGGATCAGAAACTAAGGATATAGCTTTGGCAATCTCTAAGTAGCAGGAGTGGAGTGGCTATTGAGTAGAGGAAATAGAAGTAGGCGAAAAAGTAAATATACTATTTAACATAAGATAAATTATAATACAAAAAACAATCCTTAAGATTGATTCAAATTTCAAGAGTACTATTTTCTTCATGACAATAGCAAAATAGTACTCTTGAAAAACGTTATTTATTCGAACACAATCACAAAGCCATCATTTCCTTTTAAGATAACATGTAATTTGCCATCAGAAGGAATTGTTATATTGCTTTGCTCAAAAGAAGGCTCATTAGCTACCTCATTTTTACCTGTTTTGATTAATTTGCCTTTCTTATTTTTGAAAGAACTTAAATCTAAACTAAGAGGCTTCTCTGTATTTTCTCCATTAATACCTGCTACATACCATTTTCCAGCAGATTCTCTTGCTACAACATACAATTTACCGGGATAGCCATCAATAAATTTAACATTATCCCAAGTATCTGGCAAATTTCTCAAAAAGTCTTTTACATACTCAGGTATGTGTTTCATGCCTTCTGGTCGTTCAGCATAATGTTGTATTCCCGACAAGAAAACTACTGAAGTTGCCAATTCAAAAGCTGATGTGGTTACACGTTTTATACGAGGTATTTTGTATAAGTTCATGGGTGTAAAGTCCATCGGGTCGAAAGCATTACGAACCATCGCAATCATTACCGAATGTTCTGGAGCTTTATTGGCAGCGTACTGCGAAAAAGTTATCATTTCATAGCCATCAACAGCCTCGGTAGTCATGAGATTAGGGTAAGTACGGTGTAAACCTCGGGGCAAAGTAGCTCCATGAAAGTTTACTAATAAATGATAGGTAGCGGCATCTTCTAATATATCCTGATAATAGTTAATCATAGATTGACCATCACCAGCAAAAAAATCTATTTTAACCCCTTTTATCCCCATTTTTTGGATTCTACTAAATTCTTCTACGCGGCTCTCGTGAGTAAGTAATTTATCTCTTGGGGTAAATTTTACTGTATTCCAACTACCAGCCGAATTATACCAAAGAAGTAGTCCTACATTTTTTGTTTTGCCATAGTCTGCCAATACTTTTACAGAATCATATCCTATAGTGGCATCCCAATTGGCATCTATTAGACAGTACTGCCATTTCATATCGGCCGCAAAATCTATGTATTTTTTCTGTGCCTTATAAACAGTAGAATCGTCTTTGTCTAAAATCCAACTCCATGATGATTTACCAGGTTTGATAAAATTAGCATCCATTTTTTTAGCAGGCAATGCTAAATCTGTGCCTAAAGTTGACTCTGAGATGGTTTTTAAACTTCCTATTACGATGATTCGCCAAGGGGTTTTCCAAGGTAATGCAGATTCAGGGTTTAATGTTGCAGTGCCATTCGTGAATACTTCGGGACTTTGTGGAAAGTTTATTTTGTATTCGCTATCTGGCGACTTTTGTTGTAAAGCCGTACCGCAGTAGGTTCTGTCTAACGCTGCTTCAGTTATCAATAACCACGTATTGTTTGTTTTGAACAAAGCTGGATATATCCATCCATTAGGCCCAGGAGATGATTTACCTGTAGGTATATCTATTTCATAATGTGCTTCGTAAGAAGGATTGGTATGTTCAAAACCTGTTTGGGCTTCTGTTTTGGGTTGTAACCAAGCTCTTGAACCTTCATTAAAATGGAAACTAGTCGCTTCGGCAACAATCTTTTTAATATCAGTAGATTTTTCAGGAAATTCATAACGAAAAGCCACACCGTCATTTGATACTCTAAATATAATATTCATCTTTTTCCCCGATGCCGTTTTTGTTTCCCATACTTTTTCAGTGGCTATATACGTAATATGGCTTTTTTTAGCTGTAGTTATAGCATAACTATCTTTCACTGCTTTAAGAGCAGACGATTTTATCAATTGCAGATTTTTTGAGAAATCTTCATCTTCACGTATTACTCCTAATTTTGAATTACGGAGTACAGTTTCTCCCTTGTATTGGATACTATAAGATGCTTGTTCCACATCGCAAGTTACTACAATGTTCTTATCAGGGCTTGCCACTTGAGTACTGGTATTTTGAGCATTACTGGTTAAATAAAATAAGCTCAAAAAAATTAAAAAAAATATTTTGTGTTTCATTTTTAATAGATTGATGAGTAAACTATCCTTGTTGATTAGGAATGATTTACACAATTATCAATATCCAATATTCATTTTATTTATTGGATATTGATAATTTAAAATTTACTTAAATAATAATTGTGAAAATTGGAAAATATCATGTCGCCAAACAGGCCAAGTATGTCCACCTGCATATTCACTGTATTTGTATTTGATACCCATTTCATCAAATTTGCCCAACATTATTTTACAATTATTGTAGGCTATATCTTCTTTCCCTCCCATCGAAACCCACAATTCTTTAAGGTTAGTATTGATTGTAGTCGCATTATTTTTCATAAAATCATACTGAGGGTCTGTTAGTTTAGGATTATTTGCCCACCATCCAGAGCTGAATACGCCCAAGTACGAAAACATATTGGTATTCTTGATGCCTGCATAAAGTGTTTGTAAACCTCCCATCGAAAGACCCGCCAAAGCTCTATGTTGTGCATCGGTTTCTACTTTGAAATTACTTTCTACAAAAGGAATAGCTCCATTCTTCAATTCATTTTCAAAAGCACGTAATTGTGTTTCTCCAAAATTGGCTATGCCACCTTGCCCACCAACATTGCCGTCGAGCATGGCAATTACCATTGGTTTGGCCTTTTGTTCAGCAATTAAGTTATCCAATATTAAGTCTGTACGTCCTTGTGTAGCCCATCCACGTTGGTCTTCGCCACCACCATGTAATAGGTATAAAACTGGATATTTTTCAGTTGATTTGTCATATCCTGGTGGAGTGTAAACATACATTTCACGCCAAGAGTTACTGGCTTTCGAGAAATACTTTTTGATACGAATATCGCCATGAGGTACGTCTTTCAAAGCATAAAAACCTCCTTCTTTATACGGAATTTCAATGCCACTTGCTTGGCGACTCATCCCGTAAAACGTTTCGCTAGCAGGGTCGACAAGGGACACGCCATCTATCACTAATGAATAATAATGAAATCCACGACTAATAGAATCGGTTGTAACATGCCAAACTCCGCTGGTATCTTTTACCATATCGTATTTTTTACCTAAATCAATTTGTACTTTTTGGGCATTTGGTGCTTTTACCTTGAAAACTACACGATTGTCGGGAAGAATCTGAGGATACTGACCATTGCGAATATTCGTGCTGGCAGGAGTACCTAAAATAGTATATTTATTAAAAGATGAAACATCAACAGGCTTGAACAAAAATTGTGAATACATGTATAACCCATTTTTCCAAACTTTGAAATCATGTACACCGGGTTCGAGGTAGTAAATATGTGGTACATCGTTTTGGTATAGATAATCGTGTGTACGTTTGCTAAAAGAAAGCAATCCGTCGTTATCACCACACGAAATCCAAAGGAGTTTAAGTTTCTTTTTGGCCTCTTCAGGATTCGGAACTAATTCTTGTGGAACTTTGGTATTGGGTGCAGACGAAAAACCTCCAACCCATGCAAATTTGTCTAAATTTCCTAAACCAAAATTAAGTGATTGCCCACCACCCATCGAAAGCCCAGCAATTGCACGGTTTTCTCTGTCTGTTAAAGTCGGATAGCTTTTTTCAACAAAAGGAATCAAGTCGTTCAATAAATCTTTTTCAAAAGTAGCAAAAGCCTGTACTTTATCAGGAGCCATAATATTGCCAACGGCACGGTCGTCTTTCATCGCACGGCCATTAGGCATTACCACAATCATCGGTTGTATTTTTCCTTCAGCATATAGGTTATCTAAAATTACCTGAGGTTTACCACCGTTGAGCCACTCTTTTTCATCGCCACCAATACCATGTAAAAGGTATAATACAGGATATTTCGTTTTTTTATTAAAACCAGGCGGCGTATATACTAAGGCTTTTCGAGTAGTACCTACGGTTTTAGATTCATATTTTATGGTATCTAATTTGCCCGTAGCAATTCCCGTTCTTACTTGGTCAAAGCCTTTTGGACCTTCTTTTTCTATTTTCTGTGCATAAACCATAAGGTTCATTAGAAAAAATATAGAAAAACTTACTATTGTTTTTTTCATATTTGTATTATTAAAAGCTTAATTATGTTGTTGTTTTAGACTAAATATGTAATTTCTACTTAGGCGAATGAATGATACTTTTATTTAAAGAGTTGTGGTAAAGAGTTGGCTAAAAATAATTTACAATTCATCCAAGTATGTCCGCCCGATACGATAAGTGGCTCTATTTTGATTTTTTTTTCTTGAAACATAGCGATATTCTGCTTTACACTTTCATATAAAAAGTCTTCAGTTCCAACGCTAATTGTAAATAATTTTAATTGCTTATTTATTTTTGTAGCATCTGGATTCCAGTCAGTAAAATTCATTTTAAATTCCTCTGTTGCGGTATATGGTGCATAAGAACACACATAAGCGAACTTATCCGTATTAGTAAGCCCAATATTAAGGGTTTGTCCCCCTCCTACTGAAAAGCCTGCTACTGCCCGATTTTTACTATCCGTTAGTACGGAATAATTGTTCTCTATATATGGAATGATGTCATTGATAACATCTTTGGTAAAGTCTGGCATTGGGGCCGGTCTGACGTTGCCATAGGGCATCACAATAATCATAGGTTTAGCTTTTCCCGCTGCTATGAGGTTATCGGCGATAAGGTTTGCACGCCCCACTTTTGTCCATGTTTCTTCTGTATCAGAACCACCATGTATCAAGTATAAAACTGGATACTTATTGCTAGAAAAAGCGTCATAGCCCGGAGGAGTATATACAAGCAATTGTCGAGTAATCCCTAAGGTTGAAGATTGATAATAACAATAATTAATTTTTCCATGAGGTACATTTTGAAGGGAATGAACAAGAGGTTTCTCTCCTTTAATATCTACGATACTACGCTTGAATCTTTCGTTGGCAAAGATATAAGTATTGTTAGGGTCTGCAATTTGTACACTATCTACAAAAAAACTATATGGATATATATCTGGTTTAATAGCGGGTACAGTCACACTCCAAACTCCCGAAGTATCCTTTTTTAATGCAACAGGGTTGGCTAAAAACTCACCAACAAGTGTGACTTTCTGTGCGACTTTAGAAAAATACCTAAAAGTAACACTATTATCAGCATGTACATCTGGTGAACTAATTGACGGTGGTCGTTGTGCTAAAACCGTAACAGTAGATAACAACAAGACTAGAATGAGGTAATTTATTCGTTTCATGGGTTTGACTCTTTTGAATACTTTAGATGATTGCTTTTGAGTTATTCTATACTTTTGAGATACTACTTTTTTTGTTATTTGAACAATAGTGGTAGCGTTTCATTAAGATATTTCTTCACATTCATCCAAGTATGACCGCCATCGCTGATATATTTTTTGTAGTTGATATTTTTAGTAGATAAATAGTCCATAAACTCTACAGCTCCCTTGTACAAAAAGTCTTCGTTACCAACACTTGTCCATAGTAATTTTAATTGCTTGTTAGTATTTGGCGCATTACTCGTTATATGCCCGAAACTTTTATCCATTTCTGCTGGCGAAAGGTATGAGCTATAGCTACAGACCCAAGCGAAGATATTCATATTGTTAAATGCTGTTCTCAAGGTTTGTCCTCCCCCACGAGAAAACCCACCAATAGCACGACTCTCACGGTTATTTTCAATATGATAATTATGCTCGATATAAGGTAATATGTTTTTTATCAAATCATTTTCAAAGTCTTTGGCACGTTTAACCGCATCAGCATCATCACGTACTATAGGGTCAGCTGGTTTTTGACCACCCAATTGTTCAGTCAGTCTGGCAGCGATATTCCCATAAGGCATTACAATTATCATTGGTTTTACCTTACCTTCGGCTATCAAATTATCCATGATGAAGTTTACTTTTCCTACTTTAAAAAAAGTTTCTTCGGTATCTGTAGTTCCACTAATGAGGTAATACACAGGGTACTTAACCTTGGAATTTTTAGCATATCCGGGTGGAGTATAAACTACTAACGAACCTGTCGTCCCTGAAATCGAAGGATAATAATCGTAACTGATAGTGCCATGTGGCACATCTTTGATAGCGTATATCGAAGGAGGAGTACTTGGTATTTCTACAAGACTAGCCTTAAATCGTTCATTAGGAAAAAATGCGACATTGGCAGGATCCATCACTGTAACACCGTCAACTTGGAAACTATAAGGATAAATATCTGGATTAACAGGACCAACAGTCACACTCCAAATTCCCTGAGCATCTTTAGTCATAGATATAGGAGATTTTTCAAACTGCGCATTCAATTTTACCTCTTTTGCTAAAAGAGACTGATAACGAAACGTGACGGTTTTATCAAGATTCACTTGTGGAGAAACTACCAAAGGCCCACGTGGTGGTTGACCAAAAACGTTGCAATAGTTAATCATTAAGCCAATAAGAAAAAAAAGTAATATCCTATTTTTCATTGTCTGGAATTTTAATTGTTTACTCAAATGTTTTAAATGGTACTCTACTTAATACCTCGCACTACTTTGTGAAAGATATCCCGACCCAATGTATTTTTCCTGTTTTCTTTTTGTGTTTTTAGCAATACTATTTTTTTCATTCTGCTGCACAAATGACAGTAGTTTATTATTAATCTGAGAAACTAAGTATGTCGTCAAAATCTTTAGCATATACACTAACAGGTTGTTATTCACATGTTTTTATCTTTGTATTTAACCCTAAGCATACCTACGATATACAAGTCTTAAAAAATGCGGAAAGAAGTATTCTCTTCCATAAATATTACTTATTATCTACTCAACCATCAAATTTTCATTTTTACAAAATTAGAAACTAAAAATTCGATGGTTGAAAATTATGATTTACAAGAAAAGTCTAGCAAAATGATTAATCCTATTGACATCCTGGATATGGGCTATCTGGGTAATTAGCACAATTCCCAGAGTTATTACGAATTAAATTCAGAAGAGTTGCATCACAAAAAGAAGCAAATCCATATAATGGTAGATATAATCCGATTTCTCCTTCGGTATCAGAATCATAATATGCGTTAGTATTCCAAGATGTACTAAAACTTGCTACTACCGTGTGGCTTGGGACTAAAGAAAGATTCCATCTATAAACTTTAAAACCGTAATTTGCACTATCTTCATGATCAAAAGTTAAAGTACCAATCGGGAGACTATATGATGATAAATTCATGTTTTTTTGTACAGCCACATAAACAATTAAATTATTTATTGGGGAAGAATAGTTAGTATTTCGCAACTGAACAAAAGAAGTTCTATTACCTTGATTACAACAAACTTGCCAGTTTACACCATAAAACCTATAATCCAATCCATTAAATTGCCCCCCTACTTGCAAACGAGCATTTTTATCATTTGGCAAAAAGTTATATTTACCTTCTCTTTTTATCTTACTGATAATATCAGAATTTTTTAAAGTTGGATTGTCATTATCAAGAATAATTTTATTGTCTTGGCAGCTTATCATAGCTCCCCAAAAAGCAAGAGTAATAAGTGATATTATAAGATTTTTTTTCATTATTGTAATTGTTAAAGGTTTGAAGTTTTATTAATTCTTGTAAATTCAGTATATAGATTTTCATGCCGTTGGCAGTGAATGCTTAACCTAGGAGCAGATGAAGAATTTCCCCTACCTTTGCTTTATAAAATGAGATAGCATTATATAAAGCATAAGATTTGCCAACGCAGTGACGTAGTGAGATACTACGGCGAGCAGGGGGCAATGATACTTTGTTTAAAATTAACTTATAACACCATAGAACACTTATTGCAAAAAAAACATGGATAGTTCAACTAAGAGTTGCTACAATTTAAAAGATGAGTCCGACAATAGTTTTCAAATCACTAACTATTAATAAATTCAAGAATAAAAATCGTTAGAATTACCTTTTTCTTTAATCCGACTAACTGTTCATTAAATACATGATGTTAATAGCAATAACGCTTATTGTTATTAACATCAGCATCTAAACACCTCTCTAAAATCAACTTTCAATTTATTTAGGCTTGATAATTTGATACTTTCCGCTCAGGTGCATCAAACTAAACATATACATAAGTCCATCATAATAAGGATCAAAATATCCATCTTCATAAGGTTCTAATTTAGCATTCCAAATCGCTCTCACAAAATCGACTTTGTTTTTCTCATGATTAATAAGCGATGCCGTAGCAGCGGTAGATACCAGTCCAATCGAATGCCTTAATTTTTTTACACTACCTGCTTGCAAAATAAAATCAGGTTTTGAACCATCTAAGTTAAATTGGTCGTCATAGGTATCAATACCTTTTGAACGAAGAAAGTTTTGAAACCTTTTTGCATAATCTTCTTGCCAAGTTTTATCTTTCCCAAACCAACTATAATCCATAGTAATGTTCATAGGTACTCTCCATGAATCATAACGAAAACCAGCAGGCATCCAGCGAGTTGGATGAGGTGCTCCACTAAATTCTGTATAGTCAGAATTTAGTCCTGTTACTGGATGACAAGCTCTGTGTAAAAATACCCGAGACGTATCGGCACATTCTTTATAAAACTGTTCATGACCATCTTTAGCATATAATGCCCATACTTCATAAAATGCAGGCAGGTGATACGATGGGTCTGTCCAGTTATAATTACTACCCTCTGGTACAAAAGTAATTTGCTTATGTTCTGTATTAATCAGATTATAAATATTTCCTGTGCCATCTTTTTTCCACATGGCATCCAATATTCTTCGGGCTTCATTGTAATAATGAATACCCGTATTATTTCCCCATTTGTTGGCAGCAAATAATAAACTAGTCACATAGTATAATTCGCCATCAGAAGCCGAGCCTTCTGAATTTTTTTTCATTGTTTCTGGATTGATACTCCATGCAAAATATCCTTCCCGTGGACCGCTTTGGTGTTGAAGGTATTTTTTTGACCATCTCCAAATTCTATCAAAAACATCTTTTTTATCTAGTTGAACGGCAATCATCATTCCATAAGAAAGCCCTTCAGTTCGCGCGTCATGATTTTTCACATCAGATACATAAGCCATAGAGTCTCCAACAGCAAAATATACCTTGTTAGGCCCTTCAAAAATATCATAGTATGCTTTTGCGACCTTAGCCTCTATCTCGTTTTGACTGTATCCTACTTCCAAAAACAGGTTACGGTATTTTCCTGAAACGATGGATGCTTGGCTATTTCCTCTTTCTGAATTGCTTTTATTTTGCCCTATTACTACAAATGGCTTGACTAAAACTATTGAAAGTGTTAGTATAATGGCTATTTGTATTTTATGGACTATCGCGTTATTTCTCTGGTTTTTCATTTCATTTTATTTATATGATATACGGTTTTAATCAGTGCTGATTAAAACCGTATATCATCAAACTATGTATCTTTACAACATCGCGTTTGTCTAGTTTTCGATAACCCGTTATTCCAAAATGAAGGATTACTACTTAAAATATAATCCCTTCTTTTTCATAGTTATTTAAACAATAACGGAGCTAATTCATGTAAACTTCTACGCCATGTTTGGAACTCATGACCAGTTTTATCTGACACGTAAGAAACAGCGTTGAAACTTGCCTCTTTTAATGCCTCAACCGCTTTTATTACCCCTTCAGGTCTTTCTTTACTGCCACAGCTCAAAAATATGAGTTTCACCTTCGATTTGTCTTTGATGTCAGTTGGTGCATAAGTACCACCACTTAAAAGAGCATAATGCGAAAATACCTCTGGCTTATTCAAGGTAATGGTTTTAGTTTCCATACCACCCATACTCAACCCACCCATAGCACGGTGCGTTTGTTTAGCAATTGTTCTAAAATGAGCATCTACGTATGGAATAAGCTCGTCTACCAAAACCGTTTGAAAAGGCTCTATTTTAAACTCTCTCATTTTCCCAAACTTTACTTCGTTGGTCATACCATAAGTATTTACGATAATGAAAGGCTTAATTTTTCCTTCTGCAATGAGGTTGTCCATAATTAAATTGGCATGACCTTGGTTCATCCAAGCCGTTTCGTCTTCACCCCAGCCATGTTGTAAGTAAAGTACAGGATATTTATCCTTACCTTTTTCATAGCCTGGTGGTGTATATACAAATGCTCTGCGAGAGGTATTGGTGCTTGGAGAAGGAAATAACACTTGCTGTACATGACCATGAGGAACGTTTTTGAGCGCGTAAAAATCTTGGTCATGTGCAGGAATTTCTATACCGCTTTCCCAACGAACAGATCCATAGTAGTTTAAAGCACTTGGGTCATTAAATTTACCTCCATCAATCTTGATATTATAGTAATGAAAACCTTCGTCCATTGGGCCTTCTGTAGTCCCCATCCAACTACCATCACTGGCTTTCTCTAATTTGGTTCCTCCTTTGCCACCCAGACCTAAACTTACACGAACACTATCAGCAGCAGGTGCTATTATTTTAAAACGAGCATAACCTTGCGAGTTTACCATTGGGTATTCTTGTTGTGGCTGATTGAGAGAAGACGGTTTAAAGTCTTCAATAACAGCAGGTTGTTGTGCTTGGGCAAAGGATATAGTACCAGTAACAATCGTGGTAAATATCAGCGATAAAAATGTGCTTTTCATTGTTATTAGGTTAAAATTGAATATTAGTAAATCAATTCGTTAAAATATCAAGCTCAGCATAACCAGAGGCAGCGTTTTCTTGAATATTTTTCAAGGCTTTTAGTTTTATATATCTGGCTTTTATGGCAGCAAATTCTTTTATTTGCCATGTAGGGTTATTTTTAATATTGGCAAATTCGCCTTCGCTTACCAGTTGCCAGTTGGAATTATCGTTTGAAACATAAAATTGATATTGCGAAATTATACTGGCTTCTGCCCACCAATTTTGGTCGGGCAGGTAGCGGAAACCTACCAGGTTTTCCTCTTTACCTAAGTCAATTATTAAGTCGGTTGGTACTTTGTCTTTTTGCCAAGACGTATATTCGTTACCATCTAAAACATGAAGGGCTTTTTTATCCTGTATTCCTACTATCGACCAGTGCTTGCGAGCAATTTCAAATTTTTCTTCGGCTACTTCGCTTTGTAACTTATTTTGTGGGCTAAAGGCTATGGCTTTTACAGTCACTTTTCCCAAACCTGTGTCAATAGCATCAGTATATTTACTTGATTTTGAGGTTGGTATGCTACCATCAAGCGTGTAAAATAATTCTGACTCAGCATCTGTTGGAGTAATATGCACCTCTCCTGCTTGATTACGGGTAATTTGTGGGGGTGTTAAAATAATCGGAGCTTGGTACACTTCGATATTACTAATGAGTGGGCAAGCCTTAGCATCGGTAATATTCAGCCTAATTTGCGTAGCCTTGACGGTGTTAAATCTCAAAATTCGTTTATAGCCAATGGTAGTTTCTTTGGCAATTTGTTGCCAAGTGTCATTTACTTTTGCTTCTAAGGTAAAAGCTTTTACTCTTTGCCCTAGCCAAATAGGCTCTTGAATCAAAAAACGATTGAATGCCGTAGGTTTTGAAAAACTCATCGTCAATGAGGCTTTTGTGATACTATCATCAGTAGCCCAGTAGCTTTCTTTGTTTTGGTCAAAAGCTTTTTGTGGTGCAAACTGGCTACTTTTTCCTCGTACATTCGTAGCTTGGTTTTTTGTATTTATTAAAAGATTTTTACTAAAAGCCTCACGTCTTGCTTGGGCAAAAGCAAGCACATTTTTTTCATCTGTTTCATGTATTAGTCCATTGGGCATTATCGGGAAATTAAGCAAAAGTGTACCATTTCTCCCTACGGAATTATAATAGGTATCCATGAGCTGAGGTAACGTTTTTACCTTTTTATCTTCTTTGGGATGATAAAACCATTCTGGACGGATAGAAGTATTTACCTCGCCTGGCACCCATGCATTTCCGTTTTCTACACCATGGCGTAGCATTTGGTCGGGTACATCGCCAGTGGCGTTGAGCAAACTCCAATTGGTTTCGCCTACATAGCCCGCCTCTGTACCTACCCAGCGTAAATCTGCACGGTCGCCACCATCATTCCAAATCACAATGTTGGGTTGTAGCTTTCTTACCAGTTTGTAGGTGTTTTGCCAGTCGTAATAAGTTTTAGCATCAATCTTTCGGGTTTCGTTTGCCCCACCGTAGTAGCCAGAGCCACCATTGGCTCCATCAAACCAAACTTCAAATATTTCGCCATAATTGGTTAGTAACTCTGTGAGTTGGTTACGAAAATAGGTAATGTATTCAGGTTTGCCGTAGTCAGGGTGATTTCTGTCCCAAGGGGAAAGATACACACCAAATTTTAAACCATATTCCCTACAAGCATCTGCCAATTCTTTTACCATATCGCCTTTACCATTTCGCCAAGGGGCATTTTTTACGGAATAATCGGTGTATTTCGATGGCCACAAACAAAAGCCACTATGATGTTTGGCAGTAAAAATTATGCCTTTCATACCCGCCTGCTTGCATATTCTAGCCCACTGACGGCAGTCTAATTTAGTGGGATTAAATATTTTTGGGTCCTCGTTACCTAAACCCCAAGCCATATCCGTATAAGTATTTACCGAAAAATGAATGAAACTATAATATTCCATTTGCTGCCATCGCAACTGATTTTTGGAAGGCACTGGCAAAAGTGGCTCTGGTGCTTTTGTCTGTCCCCAAACCGTAAAGCTAAAAGCCAAAAACAATAGCGTATTAATGTAATTATTTTTCATATTCTTTAAATAGTGGCTGATTATTTATTTAGCCCACTTTTTCCCCTCGAATGTACGACGCCATTTATAATATTCCTCTAATACTTCCAAAGATTTTTCACTGGGAACTGTACCCATTTTGGAACTTTGCGAAAAGTGCATTACCGCATGATTAGTTTTAGTATATTGTTGCCAAAGGGGTAAACCTGCTCCATTAGGGTCACCATATTTGGCAAAGTTAGTCCAATAGCTCATCATAGCATCCGATATATTGGCATCCGTAGCAGTGGCTAATTTACTTTGCGGACTGGTATGCCCAAATACAAAGCCTACGTCGTGTCCATGTGGTGTGCCTTGTCCGTATTGTGGTGAGTTTTCAGGGAAATCAGGATGTTGGTCAAAATAATAATAATACACTTTCGACTTACTGGTATTAGACTGTAAGTTTGCCCAAGCCCAAGTATGCCAGCCAAAAGCGGCATCACGTGCTAAATCTCGGGCAGTTTTAGGCACAGTAGTTTCGTTTACAGGGTATGCTTGAATCAGCTTATCAGCAAACTTTCCATAGCGTTTTTGTACGCCATCAGTATAATCTTTTGGTGTTTTTGGCGGACTAAAACTCAGCCCTTCATCAGAATTATAACCTACTAAAATAGGTGTATGGTTGTATTTACCTTGCTCATAAAGTGTATATTGGTCGTTAGGAATCACGTAGCCATCAATAATAGGCCAACCACCAGGCATACCAAAACCTTGCGGAAGTTTTTCGATGTCTATTTTTCTAAGCTCAGCCAACGAACTTGCCCCTGCTTTTTTCATGTACTCTAAACCACTTTGTTCGGCATCTGCCAGTAATTTTTGATTTTCTCCTGGGTATGTAGTTATCCTTGCTGGGCCAAAAGAACCACCACTCTGTGAAATAGCCCCATGAAACAGTCCTTTAGCCAAGGGCGAAGCACAAAGCATACTTACGGCTATGCCTCCTGCTGATTCTCCAAAAATAGTAACTTTAGATGGGTCGCCCCCAAAAGCTGCAATATTACTTTTAACCCATTGCAAGCCCGCTATCATGTCAAGCAAACCATAATTCCCAGATGTTTTTTGAGGAGTTTCGGCACTTAATTCTGGATGTGCTAAAAAGCCTAATTGACCAACTCGATAAGCAATTGAAACGAACACCACACCTTTTTCTGCCAATTTTTCACCTGAATAAACTCCCTCAGCGGTAGAACCAAAGGCAAAACCACCCCCGTAAATCCATACAATTACAGGTAGTTTTTCTTTGGGGTTTTTAGCTGGACTCCATACATTTAGGTACAAGCAGTCTTCACTTTTACCAGATGGAGGGTTTCCGCCTTGATAGGGAGCAGGGGCAAAATTAGTGGTTGCTTTTATACCTTCCCAATTTGTGGCTGGCTGTGGTGCTTTCCACCTCAACTGTCCTACTGGCGGTTGAGCAAAGGGAATACCACGGAAAACCTGTTGACCGTTTTCAAAAGTCCCTTGCACGAGCCCATTTTGGGTTTTTATGGGACTCCACACTTGGGAAAAAGTAGCAAAATTTATTAGAAACAATGCTGAAATACAGAAAATTAGATATTTTTTCATTGTATTTTTATGTTAAAAACAGTGAACATTACAACCAATTGTTACGTTTCATCCAGTCAAAAAGTGGTTCCATCCAACCTTTGTGACGAAAAATAAATCCGTGGTCACCTTTCGGGAAAATGTGCATTTCTACCTCAACTTTGTTCTTTCGTAAATTTTCAAAGTATGAAATGCTGTTATCCACATCTACCAACTTATCGTCGGCAGCGTGAGTCAAATAGGCTGGCGGTGTATTGGCTTTGATTTGCAGTTCGTTAGAGAAAGCTTCAATGTCAGCATCAGTAGGATTTTTACCAATCAGATTGTCCCGTGAACCGCCATGTGTAAGACCTTCCTTCATACTGATAACAGGGTAAACCAAGATCTGAAAATCGGGTCTTAGGCTAGTGTTATTAGGATTTTCGATATACGATTTTTCGAAATGAGTAGCGGCTGTACTGGCCAAATGTCCACCTGCCGAAAAACCCATAATGCCTATTTTATTTTTATCAATACCATATTTGTCGGCATTTTCTCGGAGAAACTTTATGGCTTGCTGGGCATCCTGTAATGAGCCTATTTTTTTATCTACCATTATGTCATCACTGGGCAACCTATATTTTAGCACAAATGCTGATATTCCCTTGTCTGCTAGTGCTTTGGCAGTACTTATTCCCTCGCCATTGTATACAATTACGCTATAGCCACCCCCTGCTACTATTATCACGGAAGTTCCGTTTGGTTTTTCAGGTTTTATGTATTCCAACGTAGGTACGGTTACATCTTTATACATTCCTTTGTCGCCACCTGTTTCGGTTATATTAGTCACTTTGGCATTGGGAACAGCTCCTTCGTATAAAGGGGTAATCTGTTGAGCATTAGCAATATAGTTGCCTAAAACAAGGATAATCGCAAAGAGTTTATTTTTCATTTTTATAGGAAAAAGTTTTTTAATAATATCTAATCTATTTGTTGATACCTTTTTCAGCTATACTAATTTTGCTTTGAAATTTGATTTTCAACCCTAAAAAAGTCAAAATCTGCATATCCGCCTATATTTTTAGTCGCATAGTTAAATAAGCCAAAACGATACCCCATAAAATGCGGAATAGTATAAGGCATTTTGATAGACCTGCCAATAGGTTGCCAAACTTTCCCATCAAGGCTGTAAAAGAAATAACCTGTATCGGCTCGATTTTTAAAATCACATTCAGCTTTTAAAAAGATTGTATTTTGCTTTAGGGATACTTTTTGTACCTCAACAGGTTTTCCAGATGATGCATCATACATTATGATTGATTTTTCCCCATTCTCTATGCTTACACCTACCAAACCAAAGTTTTTTTGCAGTAGACTCAATCCAGCGAAGTCTCCTTCTTTCATTTTTGAAATATCTAAAGAGGTAATTCCCGAACAAACTGGCCCGATTGTTCGCTGAGTAAGTGTGTTTCTGGCTAAAAGGAAACTGCTATCAATTCTGCCTGTTTTTAATCGTAAAAATCCTTTTCTTTCAGCAACTGACCATAGGCTATTATCAGGGTTATGATTCCACTGCCATACTAAAGGTAATGCTGAATCTCCTTTTTTGCGGGTAAATTCATCAGAAGCGACAATACCTGGGATTAAGCTTCCATTGGCTGGAAGGTCTAATTTTTCGGGAACTTTACCATTTTCGCCCAATACTGGCCAACCATCTTCCCATTTTACAGGTACTAAATAGGGAATCCGACCAACTCCACCAAAATCACGAAATAGGTACGAATACCATTTCCCGTCTGGGGTATCAATCAGTCCACCTTGAGCAACGCCCAAATCTTGTAATCCTACTTTCCCTTCCCAAGGCCCCGTAATTTTATCAGCTCGGTGAATTACTACAGTACGCATACCGCCACGTGGCCAGCTAATATTGAATAAGTAATATTTGCCGTTTACTTTAAAGAGCTGAGAACCTTCTGCGGGTAAACCACCGTTAGTTCCTGATGGTGTACTGGCATTTTCGATAATTACTTGTTCAGTACTACCTTCTTTAACGCCAGAAGCATCAGCATTGAGTTCTACTAATTTGAGCTTACCACTACCATAAATCAAATATGTACGACCATCATCATCAAAAAACAAAGTATGGTCATGATAAGAAGGCCTGAAAGAAATAGCTTTCCAAGGACCTTTTTCAATGTTTTTAGTGGTATAAATATGTGTTTTGCCTGTGGTTTGTGCAAAAGTAGTCAGATAATAAGTTCCATTATGCAGTCGTAAGCTACTTGCCCATGAGCCTCTGCCATAGGTACTTTTGCCATTGGTTAAATTCAGTTCGTTAATGCTAGCAAGCGTATCGTAAGCATAGCCAACCATCTCCCAATTGACTAAATCTTTTGATTTCATAATAGGCACCCCCGGACTCATATGCATGGTTGTACTACTCATATAATACGTATTCCCCACACGAATCATTGCCATATCAGGTACATCTGCAAAGATGATAGGATTTTGTGCCTGTTTTACTTGTGCAAATACTTTTTGACTAAATATTAATATAGTCAGAAATAAAAATCTTTTTATCATTTTGTTTAATACTTAAACTGTTAATGAGTACTTGTCTCTCAAGTTTTTGGAAACAACATAATCCCACGTTATTATTTACTTAAACATACTGTCGTTACCTGTGTATTTCAGGTATTTAAAAGAGGCAGTATTATTGCTATCTTCTCCAGACGAGGTTGCATACATCCCATAAATACATCCAATAAAACCGCCTGCTGTTTTTGTACTCAAGTATTTCCCATCTACTTTATCTTTGATAAGAGTCCAATTCTCTTTATCAATAGCGTAATAAAAGCTGTACTTATCTCCTTCCGAACTGATACGCAGTTTTACCGCTGCTTGTTTAGGGTTAATAGGTACTTCGGCCAATAAAGTCATGGTTTTATCTTTTGTATTACTTTGAAAAAGTTGTAATACATTCTTCCCTTCTACAATTGATTTACCTAAAAAATAAAAGTGCGTTTCATTCTGAAAAATCACTAACCCTGCTTTTTCATTTTCCTTTGTTGCAGAAAATGTCAAGGCTGTTTCGGCTGTGCTGTAAAGGTGTTGCTGGCGTTTTCCGATAAAAGATGGATTGGCAAAATCCATTACTGTTGCTGCTTTTAGCTTTAGTGTTAAACCTTTTTTAGGGGAAATTGCAAAAGAACTAGAGTCAATTGTTCGCATGAACAAAAATGATGGGTCTAGTTTTTTGTCGAAATTGAATGTATAAGCAAAATTGCCCGATTGTGGCAATGCTCCTTTTTGTTTTTCCTCCTTAAAATCAGTGGTATAGCTGTATTTGATTTCCTTGCTATCAGGATTGATGATTGGCCATTCATCTTTCCATGCTACTGGAGCAATAAATGTTTCCCGTCCTGTATTATAATAATCTCCTTCATAAGGACGAACAGCTAGAAAAATAGCATAAGTCTTGCCATCTGGTCCATCGACAAACTGCGCATGACCAGCTGAAGTAATAGGGTCTTTGCGGTTTTCAGGTAAATCTCTTTGTGTTAAAATAGGATTATTTTCATAAGGGATGTATGGTCCCCCAACAGATTTACTTCTTAATATGACCTCTGAGTGATTGACAGAAGTACCACCTTCAGCGGCATACAAGTAATACCAACCAAAACGTTTCATAATATGTGGGCCTTCAATCCATACAGGTTTTTTGCTGAGGTCTACTCCTCCGTTTACTAACTGTTGTTCTTCCCCTGTAACTTTTAGGTTTTTATAGTCAAATTCATACATACGAATAGTGCGATGTCCTGAATAAAGGGGTTTGTAATTAGGCGCGTCACTATTATAAACGATATAGGCTTTGTCGGTTTCTTCATCAAAGTAAAGCGATGGGTCAATACCTTTTACCTCCGGCAGTTTTACAGGATTACTCCACGGACCAGCGGGATTATTGGCAGTTACCACAAAATTTCCGTCGTGGTCAATATCAGTACAAGTCACATAAAAAATGCCTTTATAGTAATTAATAGCAGGCGCAAATAGTCCACGAGTCATGCGCTCTCCCATAAAATCCATTTGCGATGGGCGGTCAATTACATTACCAATTTGTTTCCAATTTTTAAGGTCACGACTGTGCATAACTGGAATGCCAGGGAAATACGAAAAGGTAGAATTGATAAGATAATAGTCTTTCCCTACTTGTACAATACTTGGGTCAGGGTAAAAACCCGTCATGATAGGGTTTACTAACGTTGTTTTTTGTGCGTTTGTGATATTGATTGTGATCAAATATGTCAGTACTAAAACGAATATTTTTATTTTCATGATAATAAAATTTCAAAGATTTATTTTGTTGAAAAAGTATAGATTTTACCCTTTTGTGTTGGTATATCAAAAAGCACTGTTTCCTTCAATTCAAGAGGCTTAATGTTTGATTTTTCAGAAATAATTGGACTTGGAATTTCTTCTAATTGATAAAATGGATTAGGGTTTTTTCCCAAAGCTTTACTCAAAGTAGCTCCTGTGCTTGATTTTAATTGATTAGGCAATCTCAAACGAAGGTTTCCTCCTAAAGTAGATTTTATTACTACTTTAGTAAGTTTGGCATCTTTCCATTGCATTTCTACTACTTCAAATCCCCCTTTAGCACGAAGTCCTCGAATAGAACCTTCCGTCCAAACGTCTGGAAGAGCAGGCAATAAATGTAGCGCATCGTCTGCACTTTGCATGAGCATTTCCGTAATTCCCGAAGTACAGCCAAAATTACCATCAATCTGAAATGGGGGATGAGCATCAAATAAATTGTTGTAAGTACCCCCACCTTCGGCATTTACGCCCAATGGTGTAAGCTGGTTTTTAATTAATTGATAGGCATGATTTCCATCTTGCATTTTTGCCCACCAATTTACTTTCCAGCCCATACTCCAACCTGTGGAAACATCACTACGCTGAATAAGGGTATTTTTTGCTGCTGCAAATAGTTCAGGTGTTCTGTAGGCCGATATTTGGTTAGAAGGAAACAAACCGTATAAATGTGAAATATGACGATGGTGGTCATTAGGCTCATCTACATCATCGAGCCATTCTTGTAATTGATTATGCTTACCGATGTGCATTGGGGCTAATTTACTACGCATTTGCTTAAGGGTATCCACAAAGGCATGGTCTTTACTAAGGGCTTCGGCGGCTCTTATGGTTGTACTGAATACATCATAAACAATTTGATTATCCATAGTTGTCCCCGCATCTAAAGAAGACCCCTCATGCGCTCCTGGTGCATTCTCGGGTGAGTTAGCTGGTGATACCACAAGCCAATGGTATTTAGGATGTTCTACTAAAAAATCAACGTAAAATGTTGCTGCCCCTTTCAGTATTGGATATATTGATGCTAAATATTTTTTATCTCCATTGTATAAATAATGTTCCCAAAGGTGCTGACTTAGCCAACCACCTCCTGCATTCCAAACACCCCAAAATGCGCCATCTACTGCACCATTAGTGCGCCAAATATCTGTGTTATGATGTGCCATCCATCCACGAGCACCATACATAACTTTTGCTGTTTCTTTGCCTGTCTCCGATAATTCTCTTATCAGTTTGATTAAAGGCTCGTGCAATTCAGAAAGGTTGGTTTTCTCAGCAGGCCAGTAATTCATCTCAGTATTGATGTTGATGGTATATTTACTGTCCCATGCTGGACGAAGTTTATTATTCCAAATACCTTGTAAGTTGGCTGGTTGTCCGCTTGGTTGTGAAGAGGAAATCAATAAATACCTTCCATACTGATAATATAGTGTAACAAAATGAGGGTCATAAGCCTTACTGAATTTTTTCAAGCGTTCATCTGTAGGCAATTTTACGGCATCTGTTGTCCCCAAATCCAGTTTTACTCTATTAAAATATTTTTGATAGGCAGCTATATGGCCATTTACAATGGCATCATAAGGTTTTGATAAAGCTTTATTCAAATATTCCGAAGCTCTTTTATTTTCGTCGGCACTTATATCATCATACTTGTTAAAATTGGTAGCTATCGAAATAAAAATCGTTGCCACATTTGCATCTTTCACCGATATAGAACTATCGGTAGTGGTCATACTTCCTCCTTCAATGTTGAATTTTGTTATTCCTTTAAGTCTAACCAAACCTTTTACGCCTTCATGGTCGGAGGTAGTGGCTGATAAAGTAAGTTCTTTGGTTGGAGTCGTGGCTATTGATTTTTTAGTATGTGGTGTAGAATATGTGGCTGTAAAAGAAATACTATTCGCTTTGTTGGCTGTAAGTCTCAATACAATTACTCTATCAGGAAAAGAAGCCAAGGCTTCACGAGTATATGTAACATCTCCGACCGAATAACTAGTTGTAGCAATTGCTTTCTCAATATCTAAGGCTCGATGATAATTTGTATATTTTTGGTGTCCCTCAAAAGTAAGATGTAAGTTGCCAACAGGCTGAAACATCTGTCCATGCGATTTTTTAGTAATAATTGACTGATTCGTTAATTTTTCAGCTTCTTTGTATTTACCCTCAAAAATCAATTTTCTGATAGCTTGTAATGCTCCTAAAGCGTCGGGGTTATCATTGCGATTGGGACTACCACTCCAGACGGTATGCTCATTAAGCTGTATAGTTTCTTTTTCAACATTCCCATAGACCATTGCTCCTAAAAATCCATTTCCAATAGGCAGTGCATTTTCCCAAGTATTTCCCGCAGGTTGGTTATACCATAGCTTTAATTGCGATTTATTTTGTGAAAAGCAATGCGCGACTGATAAGAGTAAAAGTACTAAGTAAATTTGTTTCATAAATATTGAGCTTGTTTGAGTATTAGCTTTTATTGATTCTACAACCGTATAAATGTGTTCGGTAATAAATATACGTATGCAGTCGATATCACGCTTTTTTGATGGTGTAAAGTAAGCAAATCAATAAAAAATTGAGTAGCACAAATTGCCAAATATTCCTTCAAAATGTTCAATAGGTATGAATTTTTCAAATTAATATAAATAATATTATAAAATTGGCTCTGTATATGTAAAAATCAAATAGGTTTTTTATAAAATATACTATCGGGACAAAATAAAACTATGCTATATTATCGCCAATTATCATTAATATTTGAAAGTATTTTAAGCATTAATTCCTCAAATAAAAGACTGCTCCAAATTTTTATTTGGAGCAGTCTAGTCATCAATTAAGTCTTAGTAACCTGGATTTTGTGTAAATGCAGGACCTTCTACAGTACGATCTATTTCAGATTGTGGAATTGGTCTCAAAACATGGAAATCTTTTATATAAGGACTAGCCTCATTATTCCAAAGTTTTATACGTTTAACCAATGTCTTGGTACGTACTAAGTCGTGGAATCTCATCCATTCGCCAAATAATTCACGGCTTCTCTCATCCAAAATAAAGTCGACAGTTACATCTGATTCTTTGATTAACATAGCATCGGCTGCTGCGGCATTTTGAGCTGCGGAATTAGTCTTACGATATGCTGCTCTTTGACGAAGTACATTTAATAGTTCAGCAGCTTTTGCTTTATTACCTGATTGAAGGTAAGCCTCTGCTCCTACAAGATATACTTCTGCAAAGCGTGTAATCACAACTGGACGAGTTGAAGGGTCATTGAAGTTGCTTCCTCGGCTTGGATCCATGTGTTTCTTTATTGCAGGATAAACATCTGATTTCCAAAGGCTCGGTGGAACAATAATTCCTTTAAATGGTCTTGTGCCATTGAATTGTGGAGCTCCAACAACCTCAAAGTCTGGAAGCCAAACCGCAGTATCAACACCTATTTGAGTGGTATAACCAATACCTCTTTTGTTATTAGCGGCTGTTGCAGTATTCGTAATTGATTGATTAGCGATATACACGGTATAAAATGTATTCGCGAATCTTGAATCAATATCTCTTTTTACAAAAGCTTGGTCAAGAAAATAATTCTTCCCAGCAACGTCTCCAGTAGCTTGTTTAACGCTATTAGGACGAATACGTTGATATGGACGACCGTAATATGAATCACGAACCATCAATGAAGTACCTGAATTCACCAAAACACCACTCGCATTCACAGTTGAGTTAACGCCACTATTATTAGGGTAATTCCAGTTAGTAAACCAAGGTGTAAGATTTTGCCCAGCACCACCACTGGCACCACCACCCACAGAATAATATCCAAATTTTGCATCATTTGAGTGGTCACTTACAAACATCGTTTCTTTACCATAGTCATTAGCAGGTACGAAGGCATCACCGAAATCCTGCCATAAATCCAATCCGTAAGTTGCTTTATTAGCAATTATATCGCTTGATATTCTTGCTGCTTCGGCAAAATCTGTCTGTGAATTTGTTAACCATCCGCGTGTAAGGTAAGCCTTAGCCAAGAAGAACAGCGCAACAGGCTTAGTTGCTGCTTTACCTAAGAATGGAGCGGTTGGTTTATCTGGTAAATCAGCAGCCGCTTCAGTTAAATCTTTAATAATTAGTTTATAAACCTCGGATGCTGGGTCTCTTTTAGCAGCTTGAGAAGGAACTGTTATAAATTCAGTATGTAAAGGTACATCTCCCCAAGTCTGAACTAAATAAAAATACCAAAATGCTCTTAAAAACTTAGCTTGCGCAAGATATTGTTTTTTAGTTGCGTCTGGTAGGTCAATAGCTTGGCCAAATTTCAATACACCATTTAGTGTATTAATAGATGTAAATGATGATCCCCATGCCGAACCAAAGTTAGTACCATTGAGTCCGTTGAAAGTATGAACAGGACCACCCCCGCTACTTGCACCTTGAATAAACTCATCAGTTCCTGCTTGCATTTCTGAAGAGAAACCTTCAGTACCCCATTGGTTACGAATTTCATTATACACCCCTGCAATACCTCCAAGTACTCCCGCTGGACTATTGAAATATGAAGGTACGATTTGAGATTGTGGGTGTTCTTCAAGTATTTTTTCACAACCTAAACTTAAAAATAAAGTACAGGCTAGTATGGAAATTTTTATTTTTTTCATGTCGTTATCAATCATTAAAATTTAAGATTTACGCCTAAAGTAAATTGACGTACTGGCGGATTATTTAGGTTTACACTAATTACACGGTTAAAATTACCGCCCTGAATTGTATTACCATATCCATTTCCTTCTGGGTCAATCGCAAGTTTATCTTTTACTAATGGTGAATAAAGGATAAGTGGATTTGTTGCATTCACGTATATACGAGCAGAACTAATTCCAAGTCTACTAAGTATTTTTGTAGGTACAGTATAGCCAAAATTAATACTTCTCACTTTTATAAATGAACCATCTTGGTATTGTGTTGTAGATGTAAAATCTCTTACACCACCCCCTGCATTTGGTCTAGGGAAAGCATTTGTTGGGTTTTCTGTTGTCCAATAATCCATTACTAATTGGTTAGAACGGCCTTGGTTAAGGAATCCGAATCCAGAACCACCACCCGATGTTCCTGCCAAATAAGGAACTAATACTTTCATGCCCATACGTGCGTATGTAACGATTGATAAATCAAACCCTTTAAAACTAATTCTATTGGTAAAGCCACCTTCCCATTTTGGTTGGAAGTTACCAATAACTTTGCGGTCATTAGCATCAATTTTACCATTACCATCTACGTCTTCAACCCTAATTTCTCCTGGTACTTGTACTGGCGAGGTTTGTTTTGCCAACGTACCGTTGTCTTTATCTGATTGTTGCCATATCCCGATTTTGTTATAGTCATAGATAACTGTGAGGGGTTGTCCAACAAACCAAAAGTTTCCTTTATTATCTAATTCAGAAGGAGTTGTAAGCTGAGTAATTTTTTCACGATTAAAGAAATAAGTTACGTCAGTACTCCAATTAAAGCCATTTTTATTTCTAACAATATCGAATGTTAAAGAAGATTCAAACCCACTACCTTCGGTTTTTCCTAAGTTCTTCAATGCCGAGCCCGCTCCGTTACTTTGAGGAAGGTTTACAGAAAGTAAAATGTCTTTAGTATTTTGTTTATAAACATCAAATGAACCCGTGATTCGGTTATTTAATAACCCAATTTCCAAACCAAAATCAGATTGTGATGTTGATTGCCAACCTAAATTGCTTGCAGGTAAACTTGTTACTGTATAAGCAAGTGCTTGCCCAGCAGTTGTAGTACCGAAGTTATAATATCCAGACGATAATGCACCTAAAGTTGCATAAGCATCTACGTTACGGTTACCAGAAATTCCCCAACCACCTCTTAGTTTTAAGTTAGAAAAGACGGGAAGGTCTTTCATAAATGGCTCATCAATGATATTCCAACTCAAACCAATAGCAGGATAATTAAAATATTGATTTCCTGGCGATAATGTAGAAGAGCCGTCTCTACGGAAAGTAGCTGTTAGCGTATATTTATCATTGAACGTATAGTTCAAACGAGCCATATAAGACAATAATCCTGTTTCTCCGAAAGAGTTACCAAAACTAGTATTAGCCGTTACTGCTCCAGAAGCTAAAGTAAAGTTTGCAGTTTGAATATAATCGGCTGGTACACCTTTTACATTAAAATTGCTACCTAAATTATGGTTTTTTGTAATTTCATATAGCGCAGTTAACCCTATTTTATGTTTTTGAGCAAATACTTTATCATAATATAATAAGTGCTGTAAGTTCACATCCCAATACTCTGTATTTCTAATATCTGCACTTGATACACTTTGATCTGTTCCTGTGTTAACAAATGTATTCGGAGGGCTATAGCCATTAAAATGTACTTGGCTAAAGTTAAGACCAGCATTGAAGCGGTATTTAAGCCCATCGATGATATTTACTTCTGCATACAAGCTATTGAAAGTTCTCAAAGAACGCTCATTTGAAAGTATATCAGCTCCACGAGAGATAAGCGTCAAGGGGCTAACAGCTTGAGCTTCGATTGTACCTTTTTTAGGGTTTAAATTTACAGACCCATCAGCGTTATAGGCCGAAACTAATGGCGAAAGACGTACCAGTTCTGTTGGGATACCACCACCCGCAGGGTCGTTCTTGTGCGTCAAGGTATTAATTGTATTTAACCCAATTTTTACATGCTTCCCGATTTTTTGGTCTAATGTTGCACGTATAGTCGCACGGTCAAAGTTTTGGTTTGGCATAATTCCTGTTTCGTTGAAATAGCCAATTCCCATTCCATATTGCGTGTTTTCTACACCACCTTGTAAACCAAGTTGATGACTAGTATTAAACCCTTGTTTATACAATAAGCTTTGCCAATCTGTTGAAACGCCAGCAGCTAAATTCGCTTTTTCCTCATCTGTTAGAGGGTAAGCTGTTGTACCTGCACCTTGGGTATTATAAGCAGCGGACAAATCTTTGAACTTTGCATATTGTTCTCCATTCATCACATTGTATTTGCCCATTATATTAGTAATTCCATGATACCCATCATAAGTTAATACAGGCTTCCCAATTTTACCTCTTTTGGTCGTTACTAAAATAACCCCACCCGCACCACGCGAACCATAAATTGCCGTTGCAGAGGCATCTTTAAGAATTTCAATATTTGAAATATCATCTGGATTAATATCATTTAGCCCTCCATAAGGAATACCATCAACCACCACTAAAGGTCCATCAAGTCCGTCGCCATTACCAGTTGTCAGTGAGCGATTACCACGAATACGAATCGACGCTTGACTACCTGGAGTAGAACCATTACTTACGATTGATACCCCTGCGGCTCTACCCTTCAAAGAATTTAAAAGGTTTGGTGCTGGTACTTCTTTTAGGGTTGCCTCGGTAACCGACACAACTGAACCAGTTATGTCTCTTTTCTTTTGAGTACCATAACCTACAACGATAACTTCGCCCAACTCTCTGTTATCAGTAAGTAAGGTAACATCAATAACGGTTTTTGTACCAACGATAATTTCTTGTTTTATATACCCAACACTTGTAATAACAATCGTAGCATTTTTAGGTAAATTATTAAAGATATACTCCCCATTGCTATTAGCAACCGTACCGATATTTGTTCCTTTAATTAAAATTGAGGCTCCGGGGATTTCCTTCCCTGCATCTGTAGTAATACGCCCTTTCAGGGTTTGGGCACTCAGCGTAATACTCGAAATACAAAAGAAAATAATATACATCATAATAGTGTATAGTTTCTTTTTCCTTTGTAGGATTGGATAGTTGAATTGTTTCATAATGAATTAGGATATGATTGTTTTAATAAAAAATAACACTTAATTGCTGTCAATAGTAGTTTTGACGGTGTAAAGTAAAAAAAATGAAAAGCAAATATTTAGCACTAATCGTTAGATATGCATTTAAAATGTTTAATTGTATAAAAAAATGTCAATTTGACACATTTATAATCATATAATACCCCTATTTCGAGGCAATATCCCGTCTAAAAAGTAAAAAATAGGGTTTAATTGCCCATTTTAAATAGCACATGAATAAACTATAAGTCTGAATTCCTTATCTTGGTTTATATGATTCGCTTTAAATTGGTATTGAAGAAAAAGGGATTATATGTAGCAAAATTATAAAATGAGAAGGCACTACTAACTCAGGGTGGAATTCAACTCTGAGTTAGTAGTGCCTTGAAATGTCTTCAAATAATAAAGTAGCTTTATTTTCCTCTTTTTAACTTAATGTATTCGGTGGGCGAGATTTCGTATTTGATTTTAAAAGCTCGCGTAAAATAGTTTGGATTTGAAAAGCCAGCTTCATACGCAATTTGCGAAATTTTCATATCACTTTTTTCAAGCAATGGCAACGCTTTAGTCAATTTTATTGAACGGATATACTCTATTGGAGTTTCACCTGTAATCTTCAAGAGTTTACTATAAAGGGTTCCTCTACTCATATTCATTTTCTGGCTTAACTCTTCAATTGATAGCTCAGAATCATGAATGTGTTCATCAATGTATTTGTTTATTTTTAATAAAAATTTTTCGTCTTCCAAAACAACCTCTGTTTCAGATGTTTCAATATTAATTTGCTTTTTATAAGTATTTTTGAAAGTACTGTTTAGTTTTAAAAGGTTGTCTATTTTAATACTAAGCACCTCGAAACTGAACGGCTTAGTCAAATAGTCATTTGCTCCTGTTTTAAGCCCTTCTAGCTGTTCTACTTCATCAGTCAAAACAGTTAAAAGGATAACCGGAATGTGCTTTGTCCTTTCATCTTTTTTTATTTTGTTCACCATTTCTATTCCATCCATATTAGGCATATTGACATCACTCACGATGATTTCTGGATGTGATGATAATGCCTTTTGCCAACCCTGTTTCCCATCCGCAGCTTCGATGATTTTATATTTTGATTTTAAGCTTTCCCTCAAGAATATACGTAGGTCGTAACTATCGTCAACAATCAGGACTACAGGTTTTTCGGTAACCTCGATTTCATCCTCACTCTTTTCTATATACGACAAGCTTTCGGATTCATTTTTTTCGTCTTCTTTGTTGGTTTGATTAATTTTTTGTTGTTCTTTAATAAAAGGGAAATATAGCGTAAAAACACTTCCCTTATATTCTTCACTTGCCAATTTGATGGTTCCGCCATGTAACTTAACAAACTCCTGAGCAATAGATAAGCCAATTCCGCTACCTTGATTAAGAATGTGAGATGGACTACTTACTTGGAAAAACCTTTCAAAAACTTCTGCTTGCATATGGTGGGGTATACCAATGCCAGAATCGCCGATGATTAGTTCGATACCATTATTTGATAAAGATTTGATATGACAATACACATTACCATTTTCATTCGTAAACTTTATTGCATTTGAGAGTAAATTTATCAAAATACGCTCCATTTTATTTTTATCAAAATAAGTATTATACTCATCAATATTACTGGCAAATTCAAGATGAATGTTTTTTTGAGACGCAATATACTTAAATGAATCAAAGATTTCCTTCACCAATGGAACAAGGTCTTGTAGCACGGAATTCAACTTAAGTTCATTTTCCTCAATTTTCCTAAAATCAAGTAATTGATTAACAAGATTCAAAAGCCTTTTTGAATTTCTATTGATAAGATTGAGCATTTCAATTTTATCATTGTTTTTCTCTCGAAACAAAAGGTTTTCGACAGGATTCAAAATTAAAGTAAGTGGTGTTTTCAATTCATGACTCAAATTGGTCAAGAATTTAATTTTCAGTTGTTCCAATTCCATCCTACGCTCCGCCTCTGTTCTCTCTTGTTCTAGTGCAAATTCATTTTTTAATTTTTGTACTCCCCTTCTCCTTATCACCCATAAAGTAAATATTAATACTGCCAAATAT
>NZ_JBWKYN010000064.1:0-28904 GCF_059423785.1 Arcicella sp. GW458-12-2-14-TSB2
ATAGTATATTGAGTTTTCATCCATTCATCCAACTAAATTCTCATCGTTTGACATGAATTCAAACAAAAAAATACTCTTGTACTTTATCGCATCCATCATCACTTTTCAAGCTTTTTCACAGCGTAAAAGAAAAGACTACCTTGTTACTTTTAGCACTCCTTTCGGAGAAATGCACGCTGTTTTGCACAACGAAACACCCCAACACAAAAAGAATTTTTTGAAACTAGTAGATGATAAATTCTATGATGGATTACTGTTTCATCGGATTATCAACACATTTATGATTCAGGGAGGTGACCCAAATTCCAAAAATGCCAAAGCAGGAGAATTGCTCGGTAATGGTGATGTGGGCTATAAAGTGCCAGCGGAAATCACGCCTGAATTGTTTCATAAAAAAGGAGTAATAGCTGCCGCTCGTGATAATAATCCCGAAAAGGCCTCCTCGGGCTGTCAGTATTATATCGTACAAGGACAGGTTTGGAATGATTCAACTTTAGCTAAACAAATGGCGAGAAGCCCCTTGAGAATTTATACTGAGGAACAAAAAAATGTTTATAAAACCATTGGTGGAACACCTCATTTAGATGGTAATTATACTGTATTCGGACAAGTAATTGATAATCTTTGGGTGATAGATTCAGTGGCTCGTCAGCCAAGGGACAAGAATAATCGCCCTTTGAAAGATATTGCCATGAAAATTACCTGTAAAAAGATGCGTAAAAAGAAGATTACTAAATTGTATGCATATACGTTTGGAGAGTAATACCATGTTTATTTTACTAGAGAATTTTAAAAAACTTCTATTCTCCATATCTTACTTTTCTTTTCTTGACAAAAGAAAAGTAACCGCAGCGGCGGACCGCAAAAGAAAGTCAAGAAATTCCGAATCGCATCGGCGAACCGACTCGCTTCGCTCAAACAGCGGAATTTCGAGAAATGGTTTTCATATGATTTTATTAATTTATTTAAAGGAATTAATAAAAATAAAATTCTTCTTAAGAAAGTAATAGATAAAGAGAAATGTCAAAAAAGAAAATACTCATTACTGGGTCTAATGGACTACTGGGGCAGAAATTGGTTTCATTATTGGCGAATCAAGCTGATATTCATTTGATTGCTACTGCCCGTGGCAACAATCGTTTGTCGTTTACAGATGGTTACGAATATCAGGAAATGGATATTACGAATGCTGAACAAGTGGTAGAGGTAATTGAAAGGATTCAGCCTAATGCCATTATCCACACTGCTGCCATGACGAATGTTGACCAGTGTGAATTTGAAAAAGATTTATGTTGGGCAATGAATGTAAAGGCTGTTGAATATTTGGTGGAGGCTTGCGAAAAACACAATATTTATCTTTGCCATCTTTCTACTGACTTTGTTTTTGATGGGAGTGCTGGTCCGTATTCGGAGGAAGCACAACCAAGTCCAGTAAGTTATTATGGCTGGACAAAGTATGCAGCAGAGGAAGTGGTAAGGCGTTCGACATGTCGTTGGAGTATTGCCAGAACAGTTTTGGTATACGGAATCGTTTCGGATATGAGCCGAAGCAATATTATTTTATGGGTAAAGAAATCGTTGGAAGAAGGTAAAAGTATTAAAGTAGTAACCGACCAGTTTCGCACGCCCACTTTGGCAGAAGATTTAGCCAAAGGCTGTTGGTTGATGACTGACAAAGAAGCAGAGGGGATTTTTCATATTTCTGGAAAAGACTTTTTAACACCTTATGAAATGGCAATTAAAACGGCAGATTTCTTTCACTTAGATAAATCACTCATTAGTACAGCTAATGCTAATAATTTCACACAACCTGCCAAACGCCCACCGAGAACAGGATTTATTTTAGACAAAGCTATTTCCGTTTTAGGCTATAATCCTGTAAGTTTTGAAGAGGGGATTGCAATTGTGGCAGAGCAAACAGAAGCTTTATTATAATTTACTCGCTTACTCATGCCATGACTTCAAGTCATGGCATGAGTTTAGTTCGTCAAACAACAAAAAAATCCCTACAAGAAATCATTCCTGTAGGGATTTTTATTGAGTTGAATATTACTAAAGATTCAATTTCTTCAATTCTTTTACCGCAAAATCTGCTGCTCTGGCTGTAAGTGCCATATACGTAAGCGATGGATTTACACACGATGCAGAAGTCATAGCCGCACCATCCGTCATAAATACGTTTTTCACAGCGTGTACTTGGTTATGGGCATTCAATACCGAAGTTTTAGGGTCGCGTCCCATACGGGCAGTTCCCATTTCGTGAATAGCCATTCCTAAGTAAGAACCATTATCATACGTTTTTACATTTTTTACACCCGATGATTCCAACATTTCTTTAGCATCGTTCATCATATCGATACGCATTTTCTTTTCGTTTTCACGTAAGTCAGCATCAAACACCACTACAGGCAAGCCCCACTTATCTTTAGTGGTTTTATCAAGGAACATTCTGTTTTCGTAATATGGTAAAGTCTCACCGAAACCACTAAAGCCCATTGACCATGCTCCTGGTTGCGTTACTTCATTTTTGTAGTCTGCACCAAAAGAAAGCTCAGCTACGTTACGTTGCCAGCCTTGACGGCTTCCACCACCTTGGTAACCAAAACCACGTAAGTAATCACGTTTGTCTGAACCGATATTACGGTATCGTGGTATGTAAATGCCGTTTGCTCTACGTCCGTAGTAATATTTATCTAAATCGCCTTCCCATGTACCCGAAGCACCTGTACGGAAGTGGTGATCCATCAAGTTGTGACCTAACTGTCCAGAATCATTACCCATACCTTCAGGGAAACGGTTTGACACAGAGTTCATCATTAACGAAGTAGAACCGATAGTACTACCACAAACAAAGATGATTTTCGCAAAATACTCACGGTCTTGCATTGTTACAGCATCACGTACACGTACACCCGTCGCTTTTTTCTTATTTTCATCGTACATAATTTCAGTTACGATTGAATCAGGACGTAAAGTCAGACGACCTGTTTTAGCTGCTGGAGGTAGTGTACAAGACTGCGTACTGAAATATGCCCCAAACGGACAACCTAAAGAACATTTGTTACGATATTGACAAGAAGAACGCCCAATACCTAGTTGTTCTTTGGCCGCTGCTGAAAGGTTAGCCACACGCCCCATTGTAAGGTTACGACCAGGGAAGTTTTTCTCAAGACGTTGCTTCACTTCTTTTTCTACACAGAACATTTCCATTGCTGGAAGGAATTCGCCATCAGGCAATTGAGGTAAACCTAACTTTTCACCCGAAATCCCCGCAAATTTCTCAACGTATGAATACCAAGGAGCAATATCTTTATAACGAATTGGCCAGTCAACCGCGATACCATCTTTTAAATTAGCTTCAAAGTCGATGTCACTTAAACGATAAGATTGACGACCCCACATAATTGATTTACCACCAACGATGTTTGGACGATACCAGTCAAAACGTTTTTCTTCTTTATATAATGAGTCTGAATCATTCATCCAGTATTTTTCCGTCATTTCATTGTACGGATAATCACGAGATAATTTTGGATGGGATTCTTTTTGTTCTATTGTTAAACGACCATTGTATTTCATTTCCCAAGGGTCTTTCATGGCGTTTTCGTAGCCAGTAACGTGTTCTAATTGCTTACCTCTTTCAAGCATTAGTACTCTTAAGCCTTTTTCGGTTAATTCTTTAGCAGCCCAACCACCAGAAACGCCTGAACCAATTACAATGGCATCATAAGTCATTCCTTTAACTGCATCTATATTCAAATTTGACATCTCCTGATATGAGTTTTAAGCTTTTAGCTATTAGCAGTCAGCTTTTTGTTTTATAAAATAAAATTGGTAATAATTTTGAGAAATGACAGATGAATTTAGATAACAAAGCTTAAAACTCATCACTCACAATTCATCACTCATACTTACAGTGCCCATGCTTTTTGTCCCAGCTTCAACGGTACACAACCTTGGAATTTCCCCGGAATCGGAAGGTATGCCAACGCTTTAGTAGCACCAATTTCAGAGGTAAAATAGCCAGTTACCGTCAATTCTTTCATTCTTAAGAAGAAAGGCTTGTCGGTTGTTGTGCTTAGTTTAACCATCTCGTTTTTCTGAGCAGTATCTAATTCCACAAAACCTTTTCCAAATTTAGCTTTACTATCAGCATCTAATTTTGCCAAACCTGCATAGAATTTTTCTTGGTCTTCTTTTTTATAACAATCACGCATGACACGCACAATGAATTTTTCAGCGCCAGCAGCTTTCGCACCAGGAGTATCAGTGGTTGGAATAATAATATCAGCAACCTCCGCAAGCAACGCTTCTTGCTCAAGACTCACACTTACACTGTTGCCAGTATTAATAATTTGTCCCATTACTCCTGCCATTAAAGGGGCAGAAAGCACACCTCCCATCAGAAGGGCAACTCGTTGGACGGCTTCTCTACGGTTCATATTTTGGTTAAATAATTGATTATTAGATTATTAAAAAACGTTGTACTCAGCAGTTTATACTTTTTAGTAAAGTAAAGAAAAAAACGTTATCAAATTACGGTGAATATAAGTTTTTATTGAAATAGTTTAACTCTGACCTGTGTTATTATGAGTTTATGAGATGATGAGTTTAGAGTTTATGAGTTTAAGGTTTATGAGCTTATAAGTATGTTTTCAGGGCTACAAAGTTTGATTTTGAAACTTATAAACATTAGCATTTCTCTAAGCTTTAAACCTTTAACTTCTAAACTCATAAACATTAACCTCTAAACCCAAAACTCATAAACCTTAAACTCATAGACTTTTAGGCTTACTGCTCATCGTAAATACTAAAACACCACCTGCCATAATTTGTTGGTGTGTGATAAATTTTTCAGTAAAAGGCTTTCCATTAAGTGTCGCCGATTGGATATATGGCGTTTTTGCTGAATTGCCTTTAGCAATAATCTTAAATTGCTTTCCGTTAGGCAACTGAAGCGTCGTTTCATCAAAAGTTGGGCTACCAATCACATAATTTGGCGTACCCGGACACACGGGGTAATAGCCCATCATACTAAAAACCAACCAAGCTGACATTTGTCCGCCATCTTCGTTGCCACTCATTCCACCTGCTGAAGTATCGTATTCTTCTTTGATAATCTGACGTACTTTTGCCTGTGTTTTCCAAGCCTGATTAGCAAAAGGATATAAATATACAATTTGATTGTTGGGTTCATTGCCATGCCAATAATAACCTTGGTCGAATAAGGTATCCAATTTTTCTATAAAGCGTTTTTGCCCACCAATGTGGTTTATCAAGCCTTCCACATCTTGGGGGACGTAAAAAGTATATTGAGCAGGCGAGCCTTCGGTAATGAAGCTACTGCGTTGTGCAAAAGGGTCAAATTTGTCAATCCAACTGCCATCAGCATAACGACCACGAGCGTAGCCAGTTTGTGGGTCTATTACATTTTGATAGTTTTTAGCACGTTTCATCAAGGTTTCATAATCAGCTTTCTCGCCCAGCTTTTGGGCTACTTGTGCTAATACAAAATCATCATAAGCATATTCTAGAGTACGCGAAACTTGCTCTCTTTTGTGGAAAGCCTGCCAAACGGAATCTTCGAGCGGGATATAATTGTATTTTAAATAAGATGCCAAGGCTCTTCTTCCTTTGCCTTCTTCATAGCTATTTTGGTTTGTGTTTACTTCAAAAGCATTTTTACGCATATATTGATAAGCCGTTTTAATATCAAAACCTTTGATGCCCTTGATGTAGGCATCGCCAATGGCAGCAATGGCGTGGTCGCCAATCATGGCCGCAGTATAATGATTCCAGCATGGAAAAATAGGCAACCAAGTACCTTGTTCTGCTTTTTTGACTAAAGATTGCATCATATCTGCCGTTACTTTTGGTTCTAGCAAAGTATGCAAAGGATGCACCGCCCTGTAAGTATCCCACAGGTTATAATCTTCATAATAATCAAAACCTTTGGCTTGGTAAATGTTATCATCATCGGCAAAACCAGTATAAGAACCATCAATATCCGAGAATATTCTGGGTGTCAGTTTGGTATGATACAACGCAGAATAAAATAAGGTTTTATCATACTCTGTGCCTTTTACTTGAATTTTACTCAAGGCTTTATTCCAAGCTAAATTAGATGTTTGACGTGTTTTGGAAAAAGCCCAATGGTTGATTTCACCTTCAAGATTCTTTCGGGCTCCTTCCAAACTAGTAAACGAAGTACCAATACGTACTTTGACGATTTTATTACCGAATTGTGCATAAGCCCCAACAGCCTGTTTTTGTCCGTTGCCTTGTGCTTGTACAGATTTGGCATTTATAGCATTGTTCTTCCAAGTACCATAATCTGTAAAGGCTTGGTCAAATTGAATAACAAAGTATCCACTGAACCCTGCGGGCTTACCAAAACCTTGATAAATCCTGTGGACGGGATTATAACCAACTATTTCTTTTTTTTCAGGATGAACCTCTACAAAACCTTCCCCTTCGTCTGAATTGGGTTCAATCACTACATAATTATCCTGATGTTGGCTAAAAGTAAATTGTAAAAATCCCGAACGAGATAAGGCTGTCATTTCGGCTTTGATATTCCCTTTTTTCAGGTTTACCTGATAATAAGAAGGTTTTACTATTTCAGTTTTTCGGTCGAAATCGCTCCCTCTGTCTGTTGCATTCACATTCAATTTTCCAGACATTGGCATGATAGTCACACTGCCATAATCTTGCACACAGCTACCATTCATCCAATGAGTTCCTCTAAACCCCTGAATTTTAGTATCGTTATAATAAAAAGGAGGAATGCATTTTAATTCAGTAGCACTGGTTTGGGGTGTCCAAGAGGTCATGCCTTGTGGCACACCAATGGCTGGTACAATTTGCCCTTTCATTTCCGACCCTGCTTCACTGTGTTTTTTAGCACTTTCTGTCGTGCTAGGGGCTGAGCCAATGAGGGGATTTACATAATCGGCGGGCTGTTTTTGGGCTATGCTTGCTAAGGGAAATAACAAAGCGAGAAGAATATTTCTTTTGCTCATTTTATTGAAAATATGTTGCTTCGATTTTTGGTAATATTTTTATAAAATAGGTTAAGTTGGTATTTTTCTAGACTTTCAAAAACCATTTCTGGCGATATAAAAAATACAGAAAGCCTAACTGCACCAAAACAATTCCTGTCGCTAATCCCACAGGTTGCCACGGGGTATTGAGGTGTTGAATTAATCCTCCAAACAAATAATTGGCTGTTGACTCAAAGTTAATTAAGCCATGAGCTGCCATGTAAATGGTAATGGAATTCATACCAATCCAAACGAACGGAATTATCCAAAACTTGATAGCTAGTACGTCTATCACTAAATAAAAGACACTCATAAACAGTAAACTAAAACCACCTGAGCAAAGTACAAATGAGCTTGTCCACATGATTTTATTAATCGGAAAAAATGGATTCCAGAGGTAAGCTAATAAAATACAAATAATACCACTAGCTGACATTATTGCTACTTTTTTAAACCCTGCGATAGAGGTTGATTGTAAAAGTTTTCCTGTAAAGATTCCTAATAATGCATTACAAATAGCAGGTAAGGTTGATAACAATCCTTCAGGGTCATAAACCTTTCGATGAAGTTTTCCGGGTAAAAAGAGACGGTCTAGATAAGCGGATAAATTGCCTTCTTTGGTCAAAACGCCAGCACCAAAATCGGGTACGGAAACATAGTTCATTAGTAAAAAATAGCTAATGAGAATACCGAAGAAAATAAAGATTTGCGTTTTGAGGTCTGTATAAATAAAAATAATTCCTGCGAATAGACAAGAAAGGGCGATTCTGCCTAGCACACTGGCAATGCGTGTGTTTTCATACCCTTGCCATTTGAATAGCCCATTGACGATGGTACCAAGAATAATCAGGATGAAGGCTCTTTTGAATAAGCTTTTTAATATCTGCTTTTTAGCATGTTGATTGGCTAATTGTTTGCCAATACTATAAGGCATAGAAATACCAGCAATAAAAATAAACAATGGAAATATCAAATCATAAAAGGTAAAGCCGTTCCAATCTGAGTGGTGTAATTGGCTAGACATCCAATTGATAGCCGTGCTGTCAGAGGCTTTTGCCCATTCATGAATTAAGCCTTCGCCACTTATAATCCAAAACATATCAAAGCCTCTGAGGGTATCAAGTGATTGTAAACGCGATGAAGGATTACTCTTTTGCATAATAAAGGGATACAATTTACATTTTCATAATGGCTCTTGAAAACAATAGCTTTGCACCAAGAAAAATTCTTTGATACAAAGCTATTGATAAAGTAAGCATAATCAACTAAATCTTAGTAACCCGGATTTTGAGTTAATGATTTATTTAATTGTAAAGCATTTGTCGGGATTGGGAAAAGGCGTTTTTTAGGATCTGTATCGGTTTTCACCCCCCATGTACCTTCATATTTACCAAAACGAATCATATCGTTACGGTGCCAAGTTTCCCAAGCAAATTCTCTGGCTCTTTCTTCATAAAGTTGTTGCAATGTTACTGAAGTCCAAGGAGTAGAAGTTGTACGCTTACTCCTTACTTCATTCACTAAAGAAATAGCCGTTTGACCATTCGTTGCAGTGCCACCTTTCAAGATTGCCTCAGCTTTCATCAATAATATATCGGCATATCTGAAAATAGGTACATCGTTGTTTTGGTTTCTAGTAGCCGAAGTACTATCAGCATAGAATTTATTGTTGCGATAACCCATGTTCCAAGCTTTTTCATCATTCCCTAAATCAAAACTAGCAGGTTTTTTAATGATAATATCAGGAGTAATATCTACTTGATACGTTAAAGCTGCCCCAGCATCTGCACCTTTATAATCTTCGTCATAACCTTGTTTGGTTGCACGTAATGACCTCGGCATGGAGTATCGGGCATAAAACATATAACCATTCGGGGCGGAGGCATCGTAAGGAATAGCAAAAATAAACTCCTTGATTTGTGGACCATTGTTTACAAAAAACATTTTACGATAATCGCTTTCGATAGCATATTTACCAGAACTGATGATGTTATCACAAGCTGTGATAGCGTCGCTCCAACGAGCAGTTCCTGTATACACTTCTGCATTGAGATACATCTTAGCCAAGATAGCATAAGCAGTGTATTTATTCGGACGACCATACGTTTCTTGACCAACAACAGTACTCAGGTTAGGTAGACTTTCTTGTAACTCCTTTTCAATAAATTTAAAGACATCTGCTCTTTGAGTGGTTTTAGCAACGGTTGTATCACCAAACTTTGTCGAGATAGGTACATTTCCCCATAAGTCCATCATCATGAAATAACACAACGCACGCATGGTTCTTAATTCTGCCAAACTCGTCGATTTAGCGGGAGATTCTGGCGCTTTTGAAATCAAAAAGATGTTTTGATTACTTGTACTGATAGTCGTAGTTAACCAAGTCCAAGAGCCTTGTACGTGAGCGTTGTCGGGGTTCCAAGTGTGTTTATGGTGTTGTTCATAACGACCACCATCATACCAGTTTCCTCCACGAGCAGGCAAAATAGCTTCGTCAGTACTCAATGATTGTAAGAACCAATATTCTACTGCAAAGCTTTGTCTGAACGAATTATAAGTTGGTCCTGCTGCCTGAATAAATTGTGTTGGCGTCTGCGGGAAAATCTCAGGTGTTAATTCCGTTGTTACAGGAATGTCTAAGTCATGACAGGACATTAGTCCAGCCATACTTGCTATGGTGATTATAAATTTAAGTATGTTTTTCATCTGTTTCGAAAATTAATTTTTTTAGACAATGCTTTCATTTACCTCAATAAGTCTCATTCGCATTGTTTAAATAATCTTTAAAGTGTTCTTAGAAAGAAGCCGATAACCCAAATAAGAATGTACGGGTTTTAGGGTAAAAATTATTCGAGTCAACCCCCGGTGCTACGCCCCCTTGATTGATTTCTGGGTCGATACCTTTGTAGCCTGTTATCACAAACAAATTGTTTACCGAAGCATATAAACGGATGCGTTTGATATTTTTGGTAATATTCTTGAATGAATAACCCAAAGTAGCATTATCTAAACGTAAGTAGCTTCCATCTTCTATGAAACGAGATGAATAACGATAAGAATTATAGTCGTTAGCTGATTCTTCGGCTACTTCAATAGGAATATTGGTGAATCTGGCAGTACTTGGTCTGAACAAATCTGCACGCGTCACGTTCATGATTTTGTTGCCTAATACCGCTCTCATGAAGATATTCAAATCCAAGTTTTTGTAAGTGAAATTGTTTGACCAACCTAATAATAATTTAGGCTGAGCATTGCCTAATGCCTTGTAGTCTTTTACGCTTACTGGTTTGGTAGTCAACTCACCTTTGGCATTATAATATTGTGATACACCATTGGCATCTTTACCAGCATATTCGTAAGTATAAAACTGACCAATTGGCTGTCCTGCTACAATCAACTGAATGGTTTCACCCGTTTGTCCGCCACCATCTGGTTGAACGATTTTCACTGAGTCAGTTTTTAATGAAGCATTTGAAAGACTTAAGATTTTGTTTTCGTTATGTGCTAAGTTAAAAGTAGTATTCCACGAGAAATTCTTCGTTTTTACAGGGCTAGCATTCAAGGTAACTTCATAGCCTTTGTTACTCATTTCTCCCACATTGGCCGTTAAAGAACCATTTGGATACAACACCGTACTTACAGGATAAGTCCAGATTAAGTCAGAAGTCTTTTTGTTGTAAACTTCAACAGTACCACTAATTTTTCCTTTAGCCACCGAGAAGTCGATACCAAGGTTCGAAGTTGCCGTTTTTTCCCAACCTAAATCAGGGTTTTCGTTTTGTAATGCACCAATCGCTGCTTGTTGTGAACCATTGTAATAAAATGTTCCAACATTTCCGTAGATTAATTTAGTAGTATATGGGCTGAAACCTAACGAGTTACCCGTTACCCCATAACTAAGACGTAATTTTAATTCACTGAAAACCTGTTGTTTTTCCATGAATGCTTCTTGGTCAACTCTCCAAGCAAAACCTACTGCTGGGAAGTACCCCCACTGTTTGTTCAATCCGAATACGGATGAACCATCACGACGAATAGACCCTTGTAATAAGTATTTGTTTTTGTAATTATAGTTAACACGTCCGAAATCTGAGATTAAACGTACTTGTTGATAATTATCACCACCATAGTTTACTCTGAATGAATTAAGCGCATAAGGGTTACCAAGTCCTAAATTGTTATATCCAACGGCATCAACTGGGAAGTTTGTACTAGTTGCCTGAAAACCGTCACCATTGATGCTTTCTTGCCAAGAATAACCTACTACTGCATTGATTGAGTGGTCGCCAATTTGCTTGTCCCAAGTAAGGAAAGTCTCCAAAAGGTTTTGAGTATTCTGGTAAGCGTTTCTTGTTGCCAAACCATTAGTACCTACTAAGTTGATAAATGATGGGTTTCCTGGAGGTTCTGGCGTGCTACGAATGTTATTATAGAATTGCGTATAATAGCTATTGTAATAAGCACCATAGTTGGTCTGGAAATTTTGGTACGAAAATTTTACATCATAAGTAAAACCCAATGGTAGTTTCAACTGACCAAAGAAAGTACCCACTAAACTTTTATACTTCAAGCGTTCTTGTGCATTTTCAATCAAAGACACTGGGTTGTAATAACTTGTATGATTGAAGTTATCATAAAATGAACCATCAGCGTTACGTACAGGAACAGTAGGCAAATAGGTTAGCATTTGTGCTAACACCGTATTTCTATAAGGTACCCATTTGGCATCACTTACTGAATTGGTTACTGATAAACCCAATTTCAAATTATTGTTAAATGCTTTTTGTTCGATAGATAAACGAGCTACCACACGATTTAAAGCACTTGATTTAATGATACCTTCTTGATCGAAATAGTTAATACTGGCATTGTAAACGGTACTTTCGTTACCTCCACCAAACGAAATGTTATGGTTTTGGCTAATGGCTGTACTACGCTGAACAGCATCTTGCCAGTTGGTATTTGCACCTAAATCATCTTCTGGGGATAAAGCTTGCCCATTTTTGGTTAAGAATGCTTTCAATTGGGTAGCATTCATCATTTCATATTGCTTAGATACTTTATCTATTGCCATATATGAACTATATGATACCTGCATTTGTCCTTTGCTAGCACGTTTGGTAGTTACCATAATTACGCCATTGGCAGCACGGTTACCGTAAATAGCCGTTGCTGCAGCATCTTTTAGGATGTCCATGGTAGCAATATCATCAGGAGCAATCAACGAAATATCAGCCCCTGGCACGCCATCAATTACGAATAATGGCGATTGTGCACCGTCACGAAGAGAAGAAGCACCACGTAAAATAATAGCTGCCGCACGGTTAGGGTCACCACTGCGCGTAATGTTTAAACCTGGAACTTTACCTTGTAATAACTGGCCAACATCACTGATGGCTCCTCTGTTCATATCTTCTGGTTTGATAGTCGTAATAGCACTTGTCAAGTTTTTACGCGATTGAGTACCGTAACCTACTACTACTACTTCATCTAAACTTTGGTTTTCAACTAACATCGATACGTTGATTACCGAGCGACCGTTTACTACAACTTCTTGTTTCTGATACCCAACAAAAGAGAAAATCAAGGTATTGTTTCCGTCGGGTACAGCAATTTTATACTGTCCTTTTGTATCCGTCGAAGTACCTCTATTTGTATTTTTGACCAATACCGAAACTCCTGGTAGTGCTTGCCCTTTTTCATCGGTGATGGTTCCGCTGATTGTTTGTTCGGCGATTATTTCGTTTGGGATGAGCGATTGAATGTTTTCTCTTTCAGCAACAGCTTTTTTGCGAAGAAGAATACGATTATCGATTACTTCATACGAAATGTTTAAGGGTGTAAGAAGGTCTTCTAAAACCTTCGATAATTTATCTTCAGTAAAATTGAAAGACACAATTTGCCCTGCCTGAATGGCATTTGGGCTATAGACAAACTTAACATCTGCTTTCTTCTCTAGCTGGAATAATACCTTTTTAATAGTACTCGACCCAGTTCTTAGCGTAATACTTTTATTGAGTACCTCTTGCGAAAAAGCACTGTTTGCGAGAGAAATCCCGCAACAGATAATCGAAAGGAATAGTTGAGTAATGGTAATTCGCATCGCTTTGGAGAGAATCTTTTTAAATGATAATTTTTTTTTCATACTTTTAACTGTTTTTAAACTGTGAAATGTGGAAAAACAAACCCTAAGCATCGTTGCGATGCCACCGAATTGGCGTTTGGTGGGGTTTCTAAGGCCGGTAATGCTCGTAACATTATCGGCTTTTTCTTGTGAAAGCAACTACTATGTTTTCATGGAGTTAATGGGAATTAAGAGTTTTGAGTTATTTTTAGCTTTAAGTAATGAGCCGTGAGCTTTGAGCAACAAAATTTTTAGTCATGACCTTTTTAGGTTTTATCCAAAAGATAATTGAATGATTAACAGCTCATTGCTCAAAGCTGATAGCTCAAGGCTAACAGCTTATTGACAGCCCACGCCATTCACAAAAATCACCGTTCCACGCTGTTCGTAAGTAGCGTTGATGGATTTACAGATTAAATCAAGCTGGCTGTGCAATGGAATTTCATTCAAATCTGCCGTGAATACACATTTGTTTAACTCATGATTTTCAATGACAAATTCAATTTGATATGCTTCTTTCAAGCGATTGAGTACTTCGGTAAGGGGTGTTTCGTCAAAAATAAAATCTAACGTAGTGGCTGGCGTGTTTACAATGATTGGGTTTTCAACCAGACTAGGAATTATTTTTTTTGTTTCTTTATCAAAAGTGATTTTTTGATTAGGCGTCAAAATTACCCCGTTTTTATGAGTGCCTGTTTTTTCTGAATTTTCATAAACAGAAACCCTTCCCGTTACCACCAACACCTCAATCGCTTTTGAATCATCGTAAGATTTAATGGTGAAACTTGTTCCAAGTACTTCTGTAACCAAATCGCGGGTATGCACAATGAATGGTTTTGATGGATTTCGCTTTACCTTAAAAAAAGCTTCTCCTTTCAAATACACATTGCGGTTTTTATCATTAAAGTGTTCTGGATAACTAATACTACTAGCGGCTTTCAATACAATTTCGCTACCGTCTTCTAGTTTAATTTTTTGAGATTTAGAAGAGGTGTTTTTTACTTCAATTACGCCTAAGTTGCTATCTATACTTTCGGTAAATGAGCTTGTATAAGCAGTAGTTTTCTGATAATAGAATAGTCCGAAAATGCCAATCATCAATGAAGCGGCAATAGCAATAGCCGTCCATTTAAAGCGACCAGAAATTACTTTGTTAGGAAACAAACTGTGTTGGATTCTTTCCCAAAGGTGGTGTTCAATATTATTTTTTTCAGAAGGGCTCAATCTCAGTTCACTATGTTTCAACATATTGTCGGACCATTCCTTTATCATCGCCTCTTCTTCTGTCGTGCAATCTCCGTCAAGGTATTTTTCTAATAATTTATCGAAATCGTATTGGTTCATCTTTCGTGAATTTTTCTGCAAGTATGGAGTTGATTTATCAAATGCTAGGCGTTGAATCGAGTTTAATATGCTTTAAAAGTGAATGTTTAGTTATCTGAATGATACACCTTTAAATTCTCTCTTAGTACTTTTAGCGATTTAGTGATATGATATTCTACGGCTTTTTCGCTGAGGTCTAAGCGTAGTGCGATGTCTTTTACCGATTGGTTTTCAAATCGACTCATCTTAAATACTTCACAGGTTTTTTCTGGTAATTTCTTTAAGGCTTCATCCACTGCTTTTGATAAATCTGCAAAATGTACAATTTCTTCGGTTGAGAAAGACTGCTGTATTTCGTGAAAAATAATATACTCTTGAAACTTCCTATTAGTGATTTGCGACTTGATATAGTTAGTCGTTAGATGCTTGATAGCTACTACCAAATAAGCACTCAAGAATCGAATGTTTAAATGCTCTCTTTTTAGCCAAAGACTTTCAAACAAGTCGTGTACAAGCTCTTCAGCTTCCTCTTTTGTGCCAGTTTCGTGATAGGCAACACCAAAAAGTTTGTACCAATAACGATGGTAGATTTCCTCAAAGGCCTTTTTGTCGTCCCTTTTCAGAAAGTCTATCAGTTGTTCGTCACTTAGTTGAGAATGCTTCATGTGATTGTTCCGGAATCGATATTTGATGTATAGTCAAACAAGTCGCTAAAATCCCTAAATGATTTTAAAAAATATTTTTAAAATACAATTTAAGGTGCTTTGCTGTCCTGCTTACACTCAGAAAAGGGTAGAATGTGCATTTCTACGCGATATTTTTATGAATAATACATAATTCACTCAATTTTAAATTTTGAAACATGAAAAAGTTATTCATTTTACTTTTATTAAGTATCGTATTTGTCGAATTTAGCTATGGGCAAATTGATAATAAAGCCACTAACGAAACCAAAGCCTTATACCAAAGCTTAGCAAAAATTTCCAAGAAAAATATTCTTTTTGGGCATCAACATGCCACTGAGTACGGACATGGATGGTTTGGTGACGAAAACCGTTCGGATGTAAAATCTGTAACAGGGTCACATCCAGCTGTCATTGGTGTAGATTTAAGTGGATTGTCGGGTAGACCTTCTGCACAAATTGCTAAAACAGCTGAGTTATTAAGGAAAAATGTAGTGGATACCTATCATCGTGGAGGAATAACTACGGTAGCTTGGCATTTTTCTAATCCTGCATCCAAAGGTGGTTTTTATTGGAACGACTCTGTTTCGGTAGCTTCTATCGCATTGATAAAGCCCGGAGGGTCGTATCATGAAGCCTATAAAGAAATCTTGAAGACAATAGCTGATTTTGCTAAATCGGTAAAAGGGCAGGATGGCACGTTAGCACCTATGATTTTCAGACCTTATCATGAATTTGACGGAGATTGGTTTTGGTGGGGAAAATCTCATTGTTCTCGTGAAGACTTTATATCTGTTTGGCAATTTACGGTTACTTATCTGCGTGATAGTCTGGATGTTCATAATTTCATTTATGCCTTTTCACCCGACTGTAAATTTCATACAGAAAAAGAATTTCTAGACCGTTACCCTGGTGATGCTTGGGTAGATATGGTAGGAATGGACAACTATGCCGACTTTGGTAGAAATGGCAAGTATGATATTCAAACGGGCGTGAAAAAGCTGAAAATTGTAGCTGATTATGCCAAAAAGGCCAATAAATTGGCTGCTTTTACTGAAACAGGGTTAGAGTCCATTCCGAATCCTACTTGGTGGACTGAGACGTTATTGAAGGCACTTAAATCCGAAAAGATGAATTTAGCCTATGTGTTAGTTTGGCGAAATGATAGTAAAAGTCCAACACACTTTTATGCCCCGTTTCCAGAGCAAGTAAGTGTGCCAGACTTCCTGAAATTTTACAATGACCCTTACACACTTTTTGAAAATGATTTAAAAGATGTGTATGGCAAAAAGCACTGATTGATAAGTGAATAATCTATGTAAAGTAGATTACGTTGTATTGAAGATTAAAGAGATGTACATTAATATTTCAAATCTCAATGACAAATCACAACTCATCACTCACAATTCACAACCCTTAATTTTATATTACCATTCTCTCATATATTCAATTTATTCACTATGAAAATCTATATTACTTTTTGTCTACTATGTTGTAGTTATTTTGGCTTTTCGCAAAATACTCCAGTCGGAATTTTTCATAATCATGGCGACGTTGGGAAGCCTAAGATTGCAGGTTCAGTACGTTATGATGAAGTCACACAGACTTATTATGTCAAGGGAGCAGGTTATAATATCTGGTTCAATCGAGATGAATTTCAATATTTGTATCAAAAGCTAAAAGGTGATTTTGTATTGACCGCTAATTTTGAATTCATCGGTGATAAAGGCAACAATCACCGTAAATACGGATGGATGATTCGGGAGTCTGCGGATGAGTCCGCTGCTCATGTCAGTGCAGTATCGCATGGAGATGGCTTGACAGTGATGCAATGGAGAGTATTGCGTGGGGCTTATATGCGTGACCCTGAAGATGAAATCTTTTTTACAAAGAAAGGCTTTGAAGTGGTGCAGTTAGAAAGAGTAGGAAAGAAAATTACGATGAGAGTAGCGCATCAAGGGGAACCTTTGCAAACGGTTGGTTCGTACACCTCAGAAATGAAAGATGCTGTTTTAGCTGGATTGTATGTTTGTTCGCATGATTCACTAGCGATTGATGAAGCTAAAATATGGAATGTTCGCATTGATAAGCCAGTCTATAATGCATCAAAAACAGAGAAAATACAGTCATTACCAACCCGTTTAACAAATGTGAATATCACCAATGGCTTATGTGAAAATCTTTCAGCATCAGAAGTCAATACCGTAACGGGTAAAGTAATTAATGAAACCAAAGTAGGAGCGAAACTTCAATATTCTTCTGTACTTAGCAAAGGCAATTCACAAATCTGGCGAATGAAAGCTGATGGCTCAGAAAAGGAGCAAGTAACCTTCGACGAGTATCAGAATACTGCTCCAACTATTTCGCCAGATGGCAAATGGTTGGCTTTTGTTTCTTTTCCGAATGATACCGAAAATGTAAATCAGTATAAACAAGCCATGGTCAGAATCATTCCTTTAACGGGTGGAATTGGACCAAAGGTTATTGCTCATTTTTATGGAAATCAAAGTACAAGTAATTCGCTTATTTGGTCGACAGATAGTAAGTCTTTAAATTTTACAAATAGTATTTCTAATTAATAGAACCCAATTTTATGAACATGAAAAAACAATCTTACTTGATAGCAATTACATTGATGTTGTTGCTTAACATCACAGATACCTTTGCCCAAAAGAAAAAGCCTTTATTTAATTTTCCATTTGGAGTACAGGCTTATACTTTCCGTAAGCATTTCCCTGTTTCTGTCGAAAATACGTTGGATAAAATACAAGCAATGGGCATAACCGAACTAGAAAGTAGTGGAGCGAAGGGGTTGACTAATACAGAATATAAAAAGCTCTGCAATGACAGAGGTATCAGTATTCCTTCGGCGGGGTGTAGTTATGAACAATTAGAGAAAAATCCGCAGGAAGTTGTGGATAATGCCAAGGCATTAGGAGCGAAGTTTGTCATGTGTGCTTGGATTCCTCATAAAGGCAATGAATTTACTATTGAAGATGTTAAAAAAGCAGTGGAGGTTTTCAATAATGCTGGAAAAGTGTTGAAAGAAAACGGACTAACTTTCTGTTATCACGATCACGGCTATGAATTCAGACCTTACGAGGGAGGTACACTGTTCGATTATATGGTAAAGAATACCAATCCCGCCTATGTATCTTTTGAAATGGATGTTTTATGGACGCTCCACGGTGGGGCCAATCCAGAAGCATTATTACAAAAATATGGCTCACGTTGGAAGTTGATGCACGTAAAAGATTTGAAAAAAGGAGTGATAGGTGATTCATCAGGACATACTCCCGCAGAAAACGACGTAGTATTAGGAACAGGACAAGCCAACTGGCCAGCCATCTTAAAAATAGCTAAAAAAATTGGCATCAAGCATTACTTTATCGAAGATGAAAGCGAACATGAATTAGAAAATGTGCCTTTGAGTATTCAGTATTTGAAAGGACTTTAATAATAAAATAGCAGTCGCTCGCTTGAAGCGAGTGACTGCTATTATCATCATAACTTATCTTACTCTTTGTCTTATTTCTGCTAAGGTTTGGTCTATTAAAAGCTCGCCATCTCTAAATACTTCTTTCAATGCTCCTTGTTTTTCAGTTTCCCAATCTACTTGGTCAATAAGTTTATAAGTGCCATCTTCTAATTCGATTTTCATCAGTCCTTTCGCAGATTTTTTGGTGCCATCATCTGTAATAGGGTCTTTGAAAATCTCTCTTCCTTCGTCATTAACTTCACCATAAGTAGCTTTCATCGCAAACCCGAAAGTATCTCGTGTATTATACTGATAGGTGTATGAACCAATACCTAAAACTACATTAGTAGAGGCAAAACCCTTAGCTTTGAGTCGTTCACAAATTTGTGTTGCTCGGTCAATAGTTATACTGTCTCCATAAATAGCACCAATCTGTGGAATAAGCTCTTTATATCCTTTGTCGTTTATTTGTCCCCCAAAAGTATCCCATAGCAGTTCTATAACGCCTTTTCTTTCGTGTTCGTTTTTGCCATTTGGGTTTCCACATATAATATCAACAGGGTCTCCGCTATCTGGTCTTACAACCACTTTTCCTGCTCTACTTGATATTTCATTTTTTAATGCGGGCAAATATTCTGTTAATACTTTCCATAAATCCCAAGTATCGGAAACGATAGAAACAATACCTTGAGGATAAATATCACAAATCAATCGTTTAAAAGTTGCTAATTCCCCTTCAGTTGTTCCCATGCACATCACAGAATGTTCTGTTGCAGCAACTGAACCTCCTATTAATTCATTATCTGAATCTGCATTATAATATTTTTCTAAAAAGTCAACCGCTGGAATGGTATCTGTTCCTGTAAAACTTAGTAAGTGTCCGCTTGCAGAAGACACACCCGCTTCAATTCCAGCCATGCCACGCATTGAAAAATCATGCCCTTGCCAATCTACAAACTCTGGAATAGAAGATGTTTCGTTTGCATATTTATCCAATATTTTGCGATATTGTTTGGCAATGGTGGCAGAAGTACAAGGCATCCAAATGACAGCAGAAAGGAGCGTTTCAAAATAATTTGTTAGCCAAAAGAATTCAGGTTTGGTATTATACATGGTGAACATGGGTACTCTGATAGGTACGCTTACGCCTTCAGGTAATGCTTTGATTACCATTGGGATATACCCTAAATCGTGTAAATCCTCAATGTGTTTGGTACCAACTTGATTCTCGCCTAAATAATTATTAATTCTACGACTGTATTCTTTGATAACTTTCTCTTTAGGCTGTTTGAAAAAGTAGGTTTCAAAATCTTCTAAGATGTATTTTTTTATGAAGTATTGTAATCCGAAAAACACAACGTGATCAATGTCTTGAATTCTACTTTTACGGGGTGTCCAGTTTGAATAAACTAAAGTTGTTCCTGTTGGATATTGTCTGCGATGGTCAACTTTATAGCCATCTGTCAATAATAGGGGATTCATAATTTTAAATGTTTTCTGTTAAATATTTTAATTCATTGTACACTTGAAACAGACCAGCTCTGTCATCTAAGTATGCATTAGCATAAATTTTCTTACTTTTTGATTGATGAAATGGTGGATTTTCATTGATAGCATCAAATGGAATTCCATTTTGGTTAAGGTAATTGCTTACAAATACCATATCTTCTTGACCAGTCCAACAAATCAAATAGCAATTAATTGATTTTAACTTTTTGAGTAAAGCAATCATATCAGTGTAAAGTCTTCCTTTATTATGAAAATCATAAACTGTATCATCAAAATCAAAGGCTATCACTAACGACTTATATGCTCTGTATTCATCAAGTAATCTACTCAATGAGTTTTTGGGATTAAGATAATAGTCCATTGTCTAAATTTATTTGTGTTAAACAAGTATGACTTAACTCTTTAAAAGAATTTGTAGTGAAGATATGGGTAAAATGTTTTTCCAATTCTTCAAATCCTTTACTGAAAATACCGTGACTTACTGCCAAATAAAGCTTGCCAGCATTTTTCTTTTTTAGTTCACTCGCCAACCCAATAAACGTTCTGCCACCGTCGCAAATATCATCAACAATTAAGCAATCGCTTCCACCTAAATCCTCAGCATAGACTTTAAATCCTGTTAATTTACCTGTCTCTATATCTCTACTTTTACTGCATTCTACTACTTCAAGGCCATCTAAAAATTCAGAAACTTTATAAATTTTCTTTAATGCTCCACCATCAGGAGAAACCAATTTTACATCTTTTCCAATTTTATCAATTACCTGTTTAATAAAATTATGATTTGAAATAGCTACGCAGTTATTCAATAATGCTGGTGTGACGTCTGAATGTACATCTAGTACAATTACCTTTTTGAAGCCTAAATTATTGATGATGTCAGCATATACTTTAACAGATAAAGGCTCGCCTTTTGTCATTACCCTGTCTTGTCTTGCTGAGGGAAAATACGGTATGATTAATTTAGTAATAGCGATGTCCATTCGCTTTAAAGCATCCACTGCCAAGCAAAGCAATCCTACATCATTGAATGAATTTAATCGATGGGTAATAACTACTTCTTTTTGAGTATCTAAATCTGTTTTGATTTTAATGTGAGGTTCTCCGCCTGAAAATGTAAAACTTTCAAATTGTATTTCTTCGCCATCTAATGGTTTGAAATTACTGTCTAGATTGAGTATCATAATTTCATATTTGCGTATATTTTACACAAATATAGGGCTCAAAAATTGAAATCAAATATATTTGCGTAAAAATTACGCAAAATTAATTTCAAATAAGAATCCTTCGTTTGTTAACTTGTTGTATTTGAGTTTGTTAAACTTGAATAACTTGGCAGGTCTTCCACTTTTTTTAGGAGAAAATTTTTCAGTTTCTTCAATAATACCAAAGCTTAATATTTTTTTTCTGAAATTCCTTCTATCTATTTCCTTTTCTAAGATGGTGCAGTACAAGTTTTCTAAATCTGAGAAAAGGAATTCTTTGGGAAGTAAGTCAAAGCCTATTGGCTGATAAGTAAGTTTGTTTTTTAAGCGTTGATGAGCAGTCTGTAAGATTTCTTCGTGGTCGAATGCTAAGGGAGGGAGTTCTTTTATTGGAAACCATTTTGCATCTTCAGCGTCAGTATCGGCTTTTAAAATAAGCTTGCTAGAGTTCACTAAAGCAAAATATGCTACCGAAATGACTCTAAATCTTGGATCTCTGTCTAGTTTGTCTCCAAAAGTGAAAAGTTGTTCTAAATAATTTACTTTGATACCTGCTTCTTCTTGTAGTTCTCTGTTTACGGCATTATTTAGTGTTTCATTGTCTTGTACGAATCCCCCAACCAATGCCCATTGGTTTTTTAAAATACCGTATTTTTGTTTTACCAGCAGGACATTGAGGCTGTTTTCTGTATAGCCAAAAACGATTGCATCTACTGCTATTTTAATATGCTGTTCAAGCTCCATTTATATCTATGCGTAAAGTGTACGCAAATCTACATATTATTTCCTGAGCTAAATAGGTGTCTATTTAATACATTGGCTATATTAAAGGATTTTAAATCGACCTATTATTTATTTTTATGACTATATAATTATGCTGCATAGAAAAAAAATAGTTAGTTAAAAGAGTGTTTAAATGTTAATGGAGAAACTTTAGTCTTATTTTTAAATAGTTTGCTAAATGATTGTGGATATTCAAAACCTAGTTGATAAGCAATTTCACTAACGGATAAATTGGTAGTAGCCAGCATTTCCTTTGACTTTTCAATTAATTTATCATGAATATACTGCTGTGAACTTTGCCCTGTTAGTGAACGAAGCATATCGCTTAAATAGCGTGGAGAAACATTTAATTGTTCAGAAAAATATTGAACTGTTGGCAATCCTTTTATTAATGCCATCTCATTATAATATTCATTGAGGAGTTTTTCTAATTGATAAAGCATATCATTATTTACCATTTTTCGAGTGGTAAATTGTCTTTTATAAAATCGGTTGCTGTAATTCAACAATAATTCGATTTGTGAAATGACTATATCCTGACTAAAATCGTCAATACTCGATTGTAACTCATCTTCTATATTCTTGAAAACGGATATAATCGTTTGTTTTTCTTTATCTGAAAGGTGAAGCGCTTCATGAACAGCATAAGAAAAGAATCCATAAGTTTTAATGGTTTTTCCTAAGGTATGATTTCTGATAAAATCTGGATGAATAAGTAATGTGTATCCTAAATATTCAGTATCATCTGTTGTTGCCAGTAATTGATTCGGTGAAGTGAAAACCAAACTTCCTTCATCAAAATCATAGTAATTCTGACCATATTTTATCGTCCCTTGTGGACTTGTTTTATAGGATATTTTATAAAAATTGAGCAAGAACGAGGTTTGTAGGTCTTCTTTGTTTACAGCTATTTTAGTATTATCTACCAGACTAATCAAAGGGTGCAAAGGCTTTGGTAAGCCAAGCACCCGATGTAGGTCGGATATTGAATTAAATCTATGCGGTATATTTTCACTGTTTTTCATGAGATGGATATTTTAATTGTCCAAAAACATTTGTTCCATAGATTTCATAAATTGTGTATCTCCTAATGCCAAACGCTGTGCATATAGTGCTTTAGCGTCCTCACCTGCTACATATCTTAATTTTTCTTTGCCATCGGTAGCTGCTTCATATACTACCGAAGCAATTTCGCTGGCAGGCGTAAAGTTATCTTCACTAAAACCAGCAAATAATTTTTCAACCCATTTATCATATGCAGGATGTGCCGACATATCAGCTGAACGACTCAGAAAATCTGTTTTTATACCACCAGGTGAAACGGTTTTTATGCCAATCCCAATTTTTTTTAGCTCGAAAGACATACTTTCGCTCCAACCCTCCAAAGCCCATTTTGTGGCATGATAAACCGAGCTAAACGGGAACGTAATCAGTCCGCCAATGGATGTAGTGGTGATAAAAAGTCCACTTTGTTTTTCTCTAAAATAGGGAATAAATGCCTGTGTAACACGAATTACCCCTAATAAGTTAGTCTCTAACTGACGCACCAATTGTGTATCTGTTGTAGATTCTAAAGGTCCCATCAATCCATAACCAGCATTATTAAATACAACATCAATATCGCCTAAATCAATCGCTTTTTGTACAGTTTCTTTTATTTGTACTAAATTAGTGACGTCTAATGGTAATAGTGTAATGTTGTCAATAAGATTTAATTCCTTTTCGTTTTCGGGCTTGCGCATTGTGGCAATTACCTTCCAGCCATTTGAGGCAAATAATTTTGCTGTTGCTTTTCCTAAACCAGTTGATGCCCCTGTAATGAATATTGTTTTCATGTTTTTGTATTTAAAATTTGATATACAAAATTCATCAACTACAGCTTCTTGTCTGTATCCAAATTAGCAAATGTTGTATCCAAAAGTGCACCAAATCAAAAAACCATTTAATAACTACAAATTTCTATGACTACTTTTTCAAGTACCATTGCTTGAATAGTGATAATACTTGTGTTTAACGGAAAAACGCTTGTCAAAAATAAAATAGATATTTTATTTTTGACAAGCGTTTTAAGAGTGGTAACTCGCTAGAAGCGAGCTACTGCGATAGTAAACACGAATTGGAAAATATAACTTTGAGTATTCGCTATTTAAAGAGGTTGTAGATATTGCATTAACAGTTAGCGACGAAAAATTATCTATCTTGTGGATACTATCATACTTCCTGTTATATATATATTGTGGTCACATATCGCAAAGAACAATTCTAATTCAAAACTATCCTCATACCAATAAGTCTTAATCTTGAAAAATGAGTCTTTGAGAGGGAATAAATCGTTCCAATTTTTATAGAGTTCATCTGCAAAAGGTCTTAATGCACTGTTTTTATTTTTTAATTTACATTCAACAATTAGCCTTTGATTGTTCCCAGAAGTCTTTTTAGCAAATTTGATGCTCTCAATCTGCTTCATCTTATCCATCAAGCTTTTTATATCAATCATGGTTTTATTGATACTTTTAAAATCAAATGGTTTATAGTTTTCGGGAAGTTGACTTTGAAAACTTTCAAAATCCCAATAGTTGAAATCAGGTCTAATTACTTTGGTTATTTGTCCTTTTCCAACTATGATTGAACCTTCTCTAATTTCAAATATTTGTCCTTTAAAAAATTGACCAATATGAAAGTGTGGACTTAAAGTCTGTAAATAAACTTTCACAGTTTCACCCATATAGCAGACCTCTTTGTCTATAAATTCTTGAGGAGCATCCCAATTTTGATTGTTGTAATAGAGCTGTCCACGATACCCACTATAAACAGGATTATAGCGACCGCCTTCCTCATGTGTCAAATAATAAATTTCGGCTTCAAGTTCTGGATTTTGTAGTTTCGAGTTTTGACTAATAATCATAATATTCGTCTTTGAGGCTTATTTTTCTACCAGAGAGGTCTGAAATATACCAATATAATAAATTATAAAATGTTTTTAATCTGTTTTCATTAGTGTATAGAAAAATAGATATTTAGTGAAAACAGTAGTGTTAAGTAAAGTCATCTTGAAAATAATAAAGAATGCAAAGGTCCTCTTTACGATTGTCCTACAACAAAAAATCCTCATATCAACGATATGGGGATTTTGTTGGTATATAAATCAATCCTTTACAGTCTACAATCCTTTACCAGTAGCTGCCCAGTAAATACCTCCATAGATATGGTCTAAGAAAGTTTGGTCAGAAAACGTTAATGGAATATGTCCTAAAGCAGTATAGAATGCTCTACCGCCATCGTAGTTATGATACCAAGAAATCGGATGGAATTTACCCATTCCTTTTCCTTCGTTTGTTCCCCATTTTGCATAAGGGTCGTAAGATTTTTCATCCACTGAAACCAAGTAATGTAAATCTGTTGATTTTAGGTCGCCAAATTCATACCATTCGTCAGTCCAAAGCAGTTTTTTAGGAAAACGCTCCATCCCTGGGAAGTTGCTATCTTCAACTTTCAAATAGGCAGTTTGTTGTGCAGGGTGAATTTTGAACATCATTCCCACCATTTTAGTGTACCAAGCCCAGTCGTATTCAGTATCGGACGCAGCATGAATACCCACGTAGCCTTTGCCCGAACGAATGAATTTCTCGAAAGCAGCTTGTTGCTCATCATTTAGAATATCACCAGTTGTATTTAAAAATATCACAGCACTAAAGCCAGCTAAGTCTTTATCATTGAACACTGTTGCATTTTCTTGCCAAACTACCGTGAAGTTATTACGAGCCGCTAATTGACGAATAGCAGTTACGCCCTCATGAATTGATTCATGATGAAAACCCGCAGTCTTGGTATACAACAATACTTTAAATTGTTGGGCGAAAGTTGTGCTAGTAAACGATAAAGCCAACAAAAACATCAGCGTACTTTTAAGGAGATTATTTTTCATTTTTCTTGAATTTTGTTATGAATTAAATTGGAATACTGTTACCATAATTGGTGAACCAATGGTTTGATACTTTGTTGATATACCTGATTAATGCTTGAAACTTCTTCAGATGTCAAAGCTGGAATATTGAAAACATCTAAATTAGATAATACTTGTTCTGGACGAGAGGCTCCCGGAATGACCGTACTTACAGCATCATGTTGTAAAATCCAACGCAAGGCGATAGGTGCTAAATTAGGATGTGCTGGAAATAGCGCTTTTAATTCATCCACAGCGGCCAGACCTGTTTCGTAATCAATCCCAGAAAATGTTTCACCTTTATCGAAATGTTCGCCATTACGGTTAAAGTTACGGTGGTCTCCTTCTGTAAAAGTGGATGTTTTTGAGAACTTACCTGTTAACAAGCCACTGGCTAAAGGTACTCTTACAATCACACCAACGTCTTTTTTCTTGGCTTGTTCAAAAAACAATGCTGCTGGACGCTGACGAAAAACATTGAAAATAATTTGTACGCTCGTTACGTTATCATATTCAATCCCTTTTAAGGCTTCTTCTACTTTCTCGACACTGATTCCCAAGTTTAATATTTTCCCTTCGTCCTTTAATCTATCAAACAATTCAAAAATCTCTGGACGATAATATACTTCTGTGGGTGGACAGTGTAACTGAATCAAATCTAGGGTTTCTAAGCCCATATTTGTTAAACTATCTTCCACAAATTTGCGAAGTACTGCTGGTTGATAAGCTTCGTTTACATGTGGGTTTAATTGCCTTCCACATTTAGTAGCGACAAAAAGTCTTTCTGAACGACTTTTTACAAATCTACCAACGGCCTTCTCGCTTTCTCCGTTGCCATACACATCGGCAGTATCAATAAAATTAATACCAGCATCTACGGCAGTATTAAGGATTTTATCAGCTGTTTCATGGCTAAAATCATCACCCCATTTACCACCTACTTGCCATGTACCTAAGCTGATTTCTGAAATCTCGAAACCTGTTTTACCTAACTTTCTATATTGCATTTTTTTGAATATTATTTTTGCTTTTCTCTTCTTGGGCCTATAGCATCATATACAATTACATGATCCCAGAGGTGCGAGTATTCCTCTACGAATTTCAAGTGAATAGGGTGTTTTTGGTAAATTTCTTCTTCCTCTAAATTATCAAAGAAACATAACCAAGATACGGCATAGCCTTTTTCTATTACGCTTCTGTTCGTACTTGCTGGTGTTCCGATGTGTACAAACCTGATAGTTGGTACTTTCGTTAATGCATTCAATCCTTCGATTAATTTAGCAGTATCGGCCTCATTGTTTGCATTTTTTAAGTAAAAGTACACATGATGAACAAATAGCTCTTTTGAAGCCTTAGCCTCAGTAGTATTCACCATTGCTAAACCCGCACCAGCAGTTAGTGCAGTGTTTTTAACAAAATTACGTCTGGAAATATTTTTCATAGTTGGCTTTTTTAGTTGATAGCTTTGAGCAATGAGCCTTGAGCTTTCAGCTTTTATGTTTAGTAAATGTTATTTGTTAGTGTTTTAAAAGCAACGAGCCTTGAGTTTTTTCTATTGAGCGAATTATGGCATAAAAAAAACTCATAGCTTACATCTCAAAGCTCATAGCTTACTTTAAAATCTCTTCAATCTTCGTTAATTCATCATGACTAAAAGTTTTGTTTTTTAAACAATCTAGCGAGTCTAGTAATTGTGAAACCCTACTTGCACCAATCAGTACTGAAGTAACCCTTGCATCTTTCAATAACCAAGCGAGTGCCATTTGTGCCAAAGTCTGACCACGTTGTAAAGCAATGTCGTTTAATTGCTCTAATTTTGCCACTACCTCTGGGGTAACATGGCTAGTTTGCAAGAAACCATGCGGTTTAGATGCCCTAGAATCACTAGGAATACCCTTTAAATATTTGTCAGTCAAAAGCCCTTGTGCTAATGGTGAGAAAGGAATACACCCCACACCTTCGCGACCGAGTACATCTAGCAAACCACCTTCAACCCAACGTTCAAACATAGAATATTTTGGTTGATGGATTAAACATGGTGTTCCTAATCGGTTCAAGATGGCAATAGCCTTTTCAGCTTCTGGAGCTTGATAGTTTGAAATACCCACGTATAAGGCTTTACCTTGTCTGACGATTAAATCCAAGGCTGCCATTGTTTCTTCTAAAGGCGTATCAGGGTCTGGGCGATGATGATAAAAAATATCAACATAGTCTAGTCCCATGCGTTTTAAGCTTTGGTCTAAGCTTGACACCAAGTATTTTTTTGAACCCCATTCTCCATAAGGGCCAGGCCACATCAAATAACCCGCTTTGGTTGAAATCACTAATTCGTCACGGTATTGAGCGAAATCTTTTTTCATGATGACACCAAAATTCTCTTCCGCCGACCCCGGAGGAGGCCCATAATTATTAGCTAAATCGAAATGTGTAATACCATTATCAAAAGCAGTTTGTAAAATAGCTCGGTAATTTTCAAATACATCGACACCACCGAAATTGTGCCACAAGCCTAATGAAATAGCGGGTAATTTTAAACCACTGTTACCACAACGGCGATACTCCATTGGGCGGGTTCCTGATTGATCGTAACGAGTAGGGTTTGCTAGGTAAGTCATTTAGTGAGTTCAGAAATTTTTAGAATAGTTAATAAATCGAGTGAAATGATTCCTCAGGATTTTTAAAAAACCTGTATGTTTTTTACGCTACTTAAAACTAAAATGAATATATTTTTAAGCTATACAAATGTAATATAATTCCTTATGTAGATTGATAGGTTTTGTCCTTGTTCGGAGACTTTAAGACAGAATTTCTGC
>NZ_JBWKYN010000065.1:0-28526 GCF_059423785.1 Arcicella sp. GW458-12-2-14-TSB2
ATAAATAACACTTCAATCTTTAGCGAGGGACTTAAGTCCCTCGCTAAAGATTGAAATGTTAAAGACTGATTGAATAAAAAAAACATTATGAAATTGTACCTTGTTCCAACGCCCATTGGCAATCTGGATGATATTACTTATAGAGCAGTAAAAGTTTTACAATCTGTTGATGCTATATTGGCTGAGGACACCCGAAATTCTGGCATATTGCTAAAGCATTTGAATATCTCAAAGCCACTGTATGCACACCATGCCCATAATGAGCATCATGGCACCAATGGCATTATCAAACTATTAAAGGAAGGCAAAGTGCTGGCTTTGGTATCAGATGCGGGAACGCCTGCTATCTCTGACCCTGGCTTTTTGTTAGTAAGAGAATGTCTAAAACAAGGCATCGAAGTTGAATGTTTACCGGGAGCGACGGCTTTTGTGCCTGCTTTGGTAAATTCGGGCTTACCTGCCGACCGTTTTACGTTTGAAGGGTTTCTGCCCCATAAAAAAGGAAGACAAACAAGACTTAAAAATTTGGCAGAAGAAGAACGGACAATCATCTTTTATGAGTCGCCACACCGTTTGTTAAAAACCCTTGAACAATTAGCCGAATACCTCACTCCTGAGCGTCAGGCTTGTGTTTCGCGTGAGTTGACAAAAGTGTTTGAGGAAAACATCAGGGGAACTTTGGCTGAAATTTTGTTGCATTATCAGACCAACCCAAATACTATTAAAGGTGAAATTGTGATTGTAGTTGCTGGTAAAGCATAAAAAAATTACTATTTTAGAGGGAAAATTCATCCCAAATCCAAACTAATCAATGAAATACCTCTCTTATTTTAAACATTTAATACTTGTTTTTGCCATACTCGTTTCTACAAATGTGTTGGTAAAAGCTCAAACATTATCTGAAAACAGTAAAGTAAGTTTGATTACCGTAGAGCCTGGAAACGAGCTAAATGATGCTTTTGGGCATACGCTTTTGTGGATTTACGACCCCGTTAATCAAATCGATAAGGCTTATAATTTTGGCATATATGATTTTGAAACGGAGAACTTCTACTGGAAATTTGTAAAAGGACAGCTCCCTTACAAGATGTCGTATGCGCCAATGCCTGCCTACCAACAGTATTATCTGGAACAGCACCGTAATATGACTGAGCAGGTACTGGATTTGTCGCTTGCACAAAAGCAAATTGTGTATAATAATCTCGAAGCAACCTACAATAATCCTGCAACACGGACTTATATGTACAAGTTCTTTTATGATAACTGTGCTACTCGCGTGCGCGATGCCATGATGGTGGCTTGTACTGATAGTGTACATTTGCAAAATATCCCCGAAATGAACGATAGTACCTATCGCCAATGGATGAACAAATGTTTAATCAGAAAGCATCATTACTGGTCTGCCTTAGGGATGAACATTGCATTGGGGGCTCCTGCTGACGAAAGAATATTACAGTTTAAATCTTGCTACTTGCCTGAAAATCTGCAAAAAAGTATGCGTGCTGCCAAAAGAATGACACACCACGTTTTGCGTTTTTTGGTTCGTTCCGAGAACCCCATGTATAGCACTACGCCCATCAACGAAGAGCCTCTTTTCATCCTAACGCCTCGATTCTGGCTATTGTTAGTATTAATATTTACAGGCTATAAAACGTATCAGCATTGGAAACGCCGACAAAAAGGTTATAATTTCGATAAAGTGCTTTTTTCGATAGCAGGACTCATTGGCTGGTTATTACTTTTCTTGTGGTTTGGTACCGACCACGGCGTAACTAATTATAACAAAAACCTTTTGTGGGCTTTTCCATTCCATATTCCTATTATTTTGCTTACTCACGAGCGTAACGGTAGCTACTGGTATGGATATTATTACATGTTTATTGGCTTGCTGTTAGCGATGGGCTTATTTTTTGCCGTACAATATTCGTGGGATATTACATTACTCGTATTAATCCTTATCATAAGAGCATTCTATCATGCTGGCTTTGAAAGAGAACATAGAATGACCCAAACTAAATTCCGTAAAATCATTAAAGGACGCCGTTTGGAAGTGATTCATAAAGAGCATACTTTGGAGTAAACTCTTGCTTCTTCCACCCAATCCTCAAAACCCTTTTTATTAGCGTGTGATTTAAGTCACACGCTAATAAAAAGGGTTAGAATTTAATGACATTTTGGTCATAAGTTATCTTTTCTCTAAAGCAAAGCTGTTAAATTCAATCCTTTATTCCTAGCGAGGGACTTAAGTCCCTCGCTAGGAATATTTTACGATAGATTCACTTTCACCCAACATTGGTATGCAACATTTATTCTTTGATTATATTTATCTTATCTTGATAATTTTAGCATTGGTGATGGTTGCGAATAAACTTCGTTTGGCCTATCCCATCGTGCTAGTATTGGGTGGATTGGTACTTAGTTTTATTCCAGAATTTTCTAATGTAACGATTGAGCCCGACCTCGTCTTTTTTATCTTCTTGCCTCCCCTCCTCTATGATGCTGCTTGGCAAATTTCATGGAAAGAGTTTTGGAAATGGCGACGGGTTATCACAAGTTTTGCTTTTCCGATAGTCATCATCACCTCTTGTATCATTGCTGTTGTATCAAATGCCATCATTCCTGAATTTAGCCTAGCCTTTGGTTTCTTATTAGGGGGAATTATTTCTCCGCCAGATGCTATTTCAGCATCAACCATTCTAAGGCAAGTAAAAGCCCCTAAAATGCTAATAAGCATTTGTGAAGGCGAAAGTTTGATGAATGATGCCTCGTCGTTGATTGTATTTCGTTTTGCTTTAGCCGCTATTATCACAGGGCAATTTCACATTAAAGAGGCTACCCAAAGCTTTTTTATGGTAGTGGTAATGGGTTTGTTAATTGGCGTATTGATAGGGCTTATCTTTTATGGTATCTATAAATGGTTACCCACTACTTCCAATATCGAAATAGTAATGACTTTCGTTACACCCTATTGTATGTATTACTTTGCCGAAAGTTTTCATTATTCAGGTGTACTTGCCGTAGTAAGCGGTGGACTTTTTTTATCGAGCAAACGTCAAAAAACGCTTACTTACATGAGTAGGATTCAGGGCGAGAACGTATGGGCAAACTTGGTATTTGTACTAAATTGTTTCGTTTTTTTACTCATCGGTCTTCAGTTACCTACTGTCGTGAACCAACTTGGCGAAGTAAGTCTAGGTAAAGCGATTGGCTACGGCATAATTATTTCGGTGGTAATAATTCTTACTCGATTATTATGCACAATGGGGGCTTCGCTAACTACTCGTTTTATGAGTAGGTTTATTACCGTAGCAGATTCGAACCCGGGATGGAGGTTACCTTTTATTTTTGGTTGGGCTGGCATGCGAGGCGTAGTGTCATTGGCTTCTGCCCTTTCGATACCTTTGCTGATTAACGAAGAGCAACCTTTTCCACACCGTAACTTAATTTTATTCATCACCTTTATTGTTATTTTAGTAACCTTGGTGTTTCAAGGACTTACCCTCCCGTGGATAATAAAAAAAGTTTATATCAGCGATCACTACAACAATGAAGATGATCAAGAAGTAATTATTCAAAAGAAAATTGCTAAAAACTCTCTATTATTTTTAGAAGAAAAGTATGGTGAGGGCTGTTTACAAAACGTGCATTTGAATAATTTGTATGAAAAATTCAAGATTGAACTAAGCTTTTTGACCCAGAGGATAGAAGGCAGCGAAAGTGATGAAGTTTTTGCGGGAACAAATAGTCAGACGATTTACCTTGAGATGCTCGAAGACCAACGTACACTACTAAATACCTTAAACCTAAAAGATGAATTTGACGAAGAATTAATCCGAAAGTATCAGTCTTTAATTGATATAGAGGAATTTAAGGTTAGGGCAAAAATGGTGTAGTGGAGAGGATTTTAGGATGTTTGGACTCAAGGACTAAAGAACCTTTAATGGTCTTAGGAGAGCCTGAGCCTACGACCAGATGAGGAGTATACAGTCGGACAAACTCGCACGTGAATAAAATCATTTTAACTAATAGCCTTTATTCTAAAATTCGTTTTTTCGAGGTTTCTTACAGCTATATATTTTCAAAGGGATATAGCATATATTTATTTCCATAATTTCTGTCAAAGCTATTTCATTTGAATTAATTGGTATTACTTTATCATTTTTATTCAATTTCAATAATTCAGCATCAATTTTTGAAACTCTCAAAAATACAGTTTCACCTGAACTTAATAGGAATTGCTTACTAACACTTTTTTTTAGTAAGTTTTTACTTGTAAGCATCATTTTGTTTTTACCATACCCCATATTTTGACATTCCTTTAGTAAACGGTCTGCGAGTAATGAAACGTCTGGAGAGTAATTGCTATTACTGTAAAAACTCTGCAAAAAAAGTAAAGGATTATCTTTTTTGTATGCTGCTATTTTGATAGATTTTGTTATGCCATTCATCATTATCGGATTCAGAGAACGTCCCCTTATATCTATCTCTACAAAGAACACATTGTTTCTTTCAGTCAAACAATCTTGACTTTTTCCAAAAAAAGTTGCAAGGCAATTTAAAACTATGGCTAAAATAAATTTATTCATTGACTTTAACTTTTGGTAAAAATGTGCTATCCCCAATTCTATTTGTATCACTTTGATTTGGTTTTTCTGGTGGATATTTCATAATACCATCACTTCCTCCCGTACCTTTGGGATGGTCAAAGCCAAGTGTATGAAAAATCTCATGTATTCTATTCATTTTTGTGTCTTCTCTTTTTTATGCCCTTGTTGGTATTATCGCCAACATTCAAGCGTAAGCAAAAATAAAGTAGTTTTAAACTTATTAATGATAACACCAATATGAATTTCAATAAAATAATTAGGCTACTAGCTATTTTCAATACAATGTCATTCTTATATATTTATATTAGTGTTGTCTATGATACGAGATTTTTACTTATTGAGGATTATACTGGTGTAATTTTTTCGGGAATAATATTTTTAAGTTCATTATTAAATTTACTAATATTTTTATTCGCCGTCTTGTTTAAAAAGACCTTTAAATTGTCATTAAATATTGATGATGCATCCAAATATATATTAATAAATATTATATCATTTTCGGTTTATACATATTGGGGACTTGGGTATCACCCCTGACCTCTTATTAGTTCTCCTTTACTGGTCTTAGGTTCTCCTAAGACCCAAAACACGGAAGAGCGTCTCGCTCGAAATTGTTTAAGGTGATTGTTAGGTATTCGAGCGTGACGCTCTTTTATCTTTGAAGTCGTAGGAGAGCCTACGACCAGAATGAGGGCTTCAAAAGAGCTTCAAGGTTGTTAAGTTCTAGGTTCTTATCACTAGCGAGGGACTTAAGTCCCTCGCTAGTGATAAGAATGAGCATTTATTTATAGGATTTCGAACGTACCACTCTTTATCTTTGGCGTCGTAGGAGAGCCTATGACCAGATGTGGACTTCACATTTTTAACTCAAAACTCATCACTCACAACTCAAAAACCTTCTACTTCACCGCCAAAACCCCAGTTTTATAAATCTTCTCTAAGATACCATCTCTAAAGCTTCTACCCACTGGTAGGCTTTTGCCACAAACGATTAAATCGCCTGCTTCGATAGATGTTACCTTTGAAATAGACACAATAAATGATTTATGGATGCGGGCAAATTGTTCGATAGGTAAAATATCCCCTATCCCATTCATGGTTTGGTAGGTTACAAATGTTCCTGACAATGTATGAATCCTAATATAGTCTTTCAGCGACTCTATGAATAGAATATCGGCAAAATTAATCTTTACAATGCGTTTATCTACTTTAATAAACATTGCCTCGGGGCGTTCGCTGACACTAGTCTGAATATTACCCGTCGTGACTGGCTGACTACCTTCGTTTTCCTGAGGAACTACCTTGTTGACAGCCTTTACAAAGCGCTGAAAAGGAATAGGTTTTAGTAAATAATCAACCACGCTAAGTTCAAAACTTTCAACGGCATAGTCACGATAGGCCGTAGTGATAATTACTTTAGGAGGATTCTGAAGGCTTTTTAATAGCTCCATTCCATCTAAAGTAGGCATTTCAATATCCAGAAAAAGTAAATCTATATCACCCTTTTTGAGGTAATTAAAAGCCTGAATACCGTTTTCACAACGCCCAACTAATTCAAGGCTATCAATGCGTTCGATAAATGTTTCTAAGACATCCAAAGCCAGTGGCTCGTCATCTACTATTAGCGTTTTTAGTTTCATGTTTTGTAAAGCTAAGTGGTCATCTCAAATAAAAATATCCTCAAATATTATTCTGTAAAAACCTCTTATGCAATGTGCTAAACTTCTTTTGATAATATAATCCTAAAAATCATTTTCTATTAGCGGGTGACTTAAGTCACCCGCTAATAGAAAGGAGTTGAATGCTGGTTGTGTTCTGTGTGCCACAGCCCACGGTTTTAATATTTTAATAAAAGAAGAATGGAACTGAGCTATACCGATACGTCTTATTTCAAAGGAATAAACAAAGAAATAACATATTGATTTTCAGTAGGCTGTATATTCAGTTCATAATTATTCCCATAAAGCAGGGCCAATCGTCGCTGAACATTCTTAAGTCCTAATCCTTTGTGTTTTTTTCGATTAGTGTTATTATCAAATCGCGGATTGACCACTACAAAAAGCAATTTACCATTGATGATTTTTAGCGTTATTTTTAAATCTAAAATCCCTGTTTCGTGTGACGTCCCGTGTTTAAAAGCGTTCTCGATAAACGGTAGCAACAACAATGGTGGCAGTTTTCGCTGTTCGGTACTGCCCTCTATTTCAAACTCAAGGTTCAGGCGTTTGCCAAAGCGTAGGCTTTCTAAATCAAGATAATTCTGAATATGCTCTATCTCCTTTTTTAGCGTTGTTTCGTGGCTGTCAGACTCATACAACATATAGCTCATCAATCCCGACAGCTTTACTACTACCTCTGGAGCTAAATCCGATTTTTTAATCGTAAGCGAATACAAATTGTTTAAGGTATTGAAAAAGAAATGCGGTTGAATCTGCGACTTTAAAAACTCTAATTCATTTTTTACACTTTGCCCTTCCAATTCTTTTATTTTTTCCTGATTATCAATCCAGTCTTTTGTCAGTTTTATACCGCTAGTAACGCCCAACACTGAAAACGTATCAAACATTCTTTTGGCGGTAGGCTTAGGGTCGAATAAGGCGTTGGGGCGATAGCCTACTGGACAGTAATTAATCAGTATCAAATGGTTGATGAGCGTCTGGATAATAGCCACCGAGACAAGGGTTGCTAGCACCAAAAACACAAAATATTGGACGTATTTTCCTGTTAATAAAAAACGGGGAATCAGATAATAAATATTACCATAGACCAAGATAAAATAAAACGGGAATTTCATGGAATACTCAAAAATAGCCTGAGTATAGTTGTTCATCAAAAAGCCGAAATACAAAATATTGTATAAACTCAGCACTATCCAGAAAAGAGAATGATAAGCCCAACGATGGCTAAGGACTCCTTTTCCGGAAAGATCCGTAAAAAAAGCGGTTCTATGGGGTAATGAAGCTGTTGTCTGCACGGTTTTTAGATATTAATTGAGAAGATGGTTTATCAAATTTATATAAAAAATCAGTAAAAAGATATTATTTTCGATAAACTGTATCACAATATTGCTGTGCTGAATCTTACCTTTTTCACGTTATTGGTCGAATATTTAGTGATTTTTGGCTAATTTATCTAAATTTATACCATATTTTTAACTTAATTGCAGGATGTAATTTTTGAATTACAATTCATCAACCCATTAATAAATAGTAAAAAAGTTTCAAAAACTCCGTATAGAAACACTATAAAAACGTTTTTCTTGCGGAGTTTTATTGCAATATTCTTCTCAAAAAGATACTTTTTATAAGTAAGATAATAATTAATTTGGTTAAGGGGTATAGGGACGTGGCTTTGCCGTGTCCCTAATTTTTGTGTACCTTACACCATTGCTAGAAAATTACAAACCTCTTTATTTTCAATCATTTTTATGCGCTATTTTTACGCTTTATTACTATTTTTAGGTGGTAGTTGCTTCCTCCAAGCCCAAGAGATCTTCCTACCTGATTCTATCAAAAAACAAACTCAGGCTACCTTTATCAATTACCCTATCAAAGTTGATGGCAAACTAGACGAATCTGTCTGGAAAAATGCTCAATCTATCACAGACTTTGTTCAGGTTGAACCTTTTCAGAAACAACCAGCTTCTCAAAAGTCTGTTTTCAAGCTTTTGTATAATGCCGATTATTTGTACGTAGCGGCTATCTTGCACGAACCTCTGGGCAAACAAGCATTACGTGTGACTAACCTACAGCGTGACTTTACGTTTGGTCGAAGTGACCAAGTCGGTATTTCTATAGATGGGTTTAACGACGAACGCAATGCGATGATTTTTATGACTAATCCCTATGGGTCACAAAAAGACTTGCTGGCCTTCGACGACCAAGTGTTTGATGACGACTGGGATGGGCTTTGGCGTGTGCGGACTTCCAGAAACGACACCGCATGGATTGCTGAGTTTTCGATACCTTGGCAAACCCTACGTTATCAACGTACCACTGAAGCGAATACATGGGGCATTAACTTTTTCAGAATGCGCCGCATGAGCAACGAGCAAACCATTTGGTCGGCTCTGCCACGTGCTTTTTCGCCTGCGAGGATGCAGTATGCAGGAAAACTGTCTGGAATATTGCCTCCGCCTCCTAAGCCTAATATTAGATTCCAACCTTATTTATTGATTTCGGAAGATAGATACAACGGCTCGGAGTTTTATGACCAGAGCAATGGTTCTAAAGTAAAATTGGGTGGTGAAATAAAGTGGGCGATTACACCCAACACCGTACTGGATTTGACCTATAATACGGATTTTGCCCAAGCTGACGCCGACCGACAGGTAAATAATTTATCGCGACTATCAGTTTTCTTTCCAGAACGCCGACAGTTTTTCTTAGAAAATGCCTCTCTTTTTGCAGCAGGTCTTAGCCCTATCGAAGACTTCTATGGAGGTCAGCAACGTATTCAGCCATTTTTCAGTAGAAGAATAGGCTTGGATAATGATGGAAATCCTGTGCCGATTGAAGTAGGTGCTAGGCTGGTAAACCGTTCTACCAAAAGCAATACGGGTTTTATGTATGTTCGTCAGAAGGGAAATGATGTATATTCTGCTACGGATTTTGTCGTAGGGAGATACTCGCAAAATATCGGCAAGCAAAACAGAATTGGCGGTATTGCTACCTTGAAAAATGATAGCGACCATGCCAATATTACGGCTTCGGCCGATGGTTTCTTCCGTATCAACGAAAGTACCAACGTGAATACGATGGCGATGTTATCGAAGTCGAGTAACGAAAATCAGACGGGTTTGGCAGGGCATTATCAATTAGTCCACAAAGGCATATCGTGGATTTACTGGCTTACGCAAAATATCAACAACAAGGCTTTTAACCCTGAGATGGGTTTTGTGGCTCGTCCTGATGTAGTTGAAAATTCGGCGGGTTTTTACTGGCTGAATCGGGGAAAATGGCTACCTAGTTTTATCAGGGCTTTTGAACCAGGCGGATATTACCTGAATTATTATTCGGCTACTACGGGCAAATTGGTTGAAGAACAATGGAGTACTAACCCTGTATGGTTTACCTTCCAAAATGGCGGAGGGCTTGGTCTTTTCACGAACCACTTTTATCAGTTGATTGACTATAGCGACGGGAGCGACACGCTGTCGTTTTTTAAAGTAGCTATTCCAAGCGGGAAATTCAAGTACAATCGCTACATGATATTTGGGGAAACGGATGGGTCTAAAAAAATATCAATCTCGGGAAATGTAGAAATTGGTAAATATTACGATGGTTCATTGACTACTTTTTCCTCAACGCTTAGGTTTGCCCCGATTCCACATATTTCTATGGAAGCACGCTTTACCAACAATAGTTATAGTAATTTGGGGACAGAAAAGGCTTCGGGCAATACTCAATTATATACTCTTTCGGGGCGTTTTGCCTTAAACCCGAGGGTACAATTAATTGGATTTTATCAGCATAATTCTACCAACGATTTTGATGTATGGAATATCCGTTTTTCATGGGAATACCAACCGTTGTCGTTCCTATATTTGGTATTCAATCAACGTGGTTTCAACGACTATCGCACCCAATTATCAAACGATGGGCTAACCAGAATCACGACAAACGAACTAGCACGTCAGCATGAGCTACATTTGATAGCGAAGCTTTCTTATTTGAAGCAGTTTTGATGATGCGTTATCAGCTGTTTATGGTGAAATAATTGCTATAATGCGAGCGTAACGCTCTCTTTCCTTTTGGGTCGTAGGAGAACCTACGACCAGTATTAGAATAATCGCTGAAGACTTATCGCCCTCTCTCGTTAGTCCGTATTTTAGATGCTGTACTGCCTTGCTTTCATTCGAGATAAATAACTCATGCCATGAGTGTACGTCACCGTAGCTTACGCCCTGTTGTTGGAGAACAAACGCCAACAACGGTGGGAAAACGTTACATTGTTGTTGGCAGTTTTGAAATGAGTAAATTTAAGTTGTCTAATACCAAATTAGGCTCATCAATAAAAATGTAATGACCTGAATTTAAGGTTGATATATGTGTAAAATCTATTAAACCTTTTTTTAGTAATTCGTGTGCATTAAACCACTTTTGTTTGTCAGTTGCAGTATAGGGAACTTCTACTTTCATACTTGTCAGCACAATTACTGGTACATTTGGTAAATTGGGGAGGGTTGCCATATATTGCGAATCTTCTATTAATTCTCTTGCTTCCATTGTAGGGCCAAAGTCTGCACCATTACTAGTTAATAAAGTATTAAAGTAAAGGTCTTCTTCTTCCTGAGTAGGGTTGTTGAATGCTTCGTGCGAAGGGTCAATAAATAACAAACCTGCTATTTTTGAAGGATTTTTGATGGCATAATCTCGAATAATCATTCCCCCGATAGAATGCCCTACAAGTATTATTTTTCTACCATTGGCAAATCTGGTTATAACGCTATCTAAATCGTTACTTAATTTAGAAATGCCCCTTGGTGCTGGCCCTTTCTCTGACTTGCCATAACCTGCTCTGTCGTACATCAAAACATCTTGTTTGGCACTTATAGTTATCGGTAAGTCTTTTTGATTCCATATTGTATGATCATTTCCCAAACCTGTTTCAAAAACGATGAGGTATTTTGTGTTTTTGATAATTGAAAAACTGACTAGCTTATGGGTTGGTAAATTAATAGTTACCGTATTAAAAGGGTCGGGGCTTACATCTGTTTTACCACAAGAAAAAAATATTGGTAAGCTAAAAAGCAAAATGAATAACTTATTCATAATTTGTAAATTTCTTTTTTAATGTTTAGAAGTTATCGAAACTGGGTTACCTTAAAATTGCCACTAGCTCAGTAATATGCTAAAGTTTTGTAGCACTATACTATTCGTGTCATAACTTAGTTTTGTTAAAGTAACTAAACGTACCAACTCCCTAAAGTATTACATTAACTTTTAAAATACTTTCGCCCTAAACTGGTCGTTGCATCCGCTACGACCCAAAATTATGCAGAGCGTGACGCTCTATTTTTCGTTCTGGTCTTAGGTAAAAACCTACGACCAGAACGAGACTTAAGTTCCTCGCTAGGAATGGAAGGGCAACTTTTTCGTCTTTGTTGCAGTTATCTCCAACAAAGACGAAAATGAACTTATATAGTAACAAATATTCGACCAAATAGAAGATAAAATCATGAAAAAAAAGCTACTGATTTTTTTAAAAATCCTAACATTATTGGTGGTATATCCTTGTTTTGGGCAAGAAACAAATTTTCAATCATTCTTGACAAAATTTAAGCAACTAGAGTTTCCATTTATTGTTAGTGATGAACCTCTTAAAAACAATAAGGATATCTTTACAAAAGGCTTTAGCAAGAAGGAATTTATGAAATTTTTAAATGGTATAAAAGAACCCTATAAGAAGGATTCATATTTTTATTGTGGAGGTAAAGTTCAGTATAAAGATTTCACTCTGCTGACATACCGAATTACAGATTTTGATGATACTCCTGATTTAGATGTGGTTCGAATCAATTTGGTTACATTTGATAAAAAAGGTACAATGATTGCCAAAATGATGATTGGAGGACAAAAGACAGAAAATCTTATAAATTGTAAATTAAATAAAGATCTGACTTTTATTGTAACCACCTTAAACAGTTCCAACAAGATTATCCAATCAAAAAATTACTTTATTGACTCTACAGGCAATATAGAGCCTTCAAATTAAGGGTTTTATTGCCACTCGCTTTACGTAATATTTTTCACTACGTAAGTGTGTACTGCAATGCATTTTATAACTTGTCGAGTTGTCTCCCACGCTTGGCGTAGTATTTTTTACTACGTCAGAGCATACTGCAATGTTACATTGCAAAAATGTAACCAATTTTATAACTTTTCTAGTTGACTACTCAGTCACTAGCCGTTGCAGACTGAGGGTAGCCTTCGAAGAAGGTCTGACACACTGACGTAGTGAAAAACACTACGCCAAGCGAGGGTTAAAACTTAATTTCACCTTAATCTTAAAACGCATCTAATATATATTTTAAGAGCGTGTTATTCTTATATTTAATCTAAAAAGTGTAACTTGCTTTGCCTAAATTTTTTAAACTTTTGTCTATGAAATATGCCTTGTTATTGTTAATCAACGTTATCACTTTAAGTGCTTATTCCCAAATAAGCCACATCACCTTGAATCCTTCAAAGCCTGAATCAGGTCAAAAAATCACAATTACTTACACGGGAAAGTTAGCAAAAGCAGGTACAAAAATGTATCATATTTTTTGTTTTGATGATAATAGAATGCCGCAGAAAGGAATCAAGACTCAATTAATTAATAATGAATTAACCGGTAGTTTTATCCTTCCAGATTCGGTCTCTTTTTTTACTATTAAGATTGTAAACAAAAAAGAAATAGATAATAATGAAGGAAAGGGTTATGGTTTCAATGTTTATGAAGGAGATAAACTTAAAAAAGGAACCTTTTTCCAACAAGGGTACTCAAATTCTTGGAATGAATTTAGTTTTAAAGGTGATGTTGAGCCTGAAAAAGCGTTAGAGCTAATAGAAAAAGAATACACATTACATCCTGACATGAGGAAATCAACGCTGCCTTATTACATTGAACATCTATCGAAAATACCGAATCGTAAAATGGAAGCAATAGGTTTGGCAAAAGAAAACTTTAAAGAAATATTGAAAACAGGGAGTAATGAAAAGTTTTCTTATCGCTATGCAAATATCATTGCAAATGGAAATTATAAAGTCGCCGACTCATTAAAAAAATTAGTCGTTCAGAAATATCCAAATGGATTTACTGCAATTCATAAGAATTTTGAAATATTAAGTTATTATTCACAAGTAAAGCCTGATACAGCCATTGCTTTGTATGAGAATATCCTAAAGAAATTTCCACATTTAAACGAGGTACAGTATAGAGGTTTAACAGTGGAGCTACTTGCAGCTTATGCCCAAAAATATGATTTTGAAAATCTTGATTTAGCATTTAATTCGTTGGTAGAAAAAGATAAATCTGAACAGGTTTTCATTATGATTGGAAGTAAATTGAATGAAGTAGCTTCTGGAATTTCAGAAGAGAACAAAGACCTCAGACAAGCAAAAATAATAATTGAGAAATCAATTTTATCACATCAAAGTTATGATACATTATCCACTTTTTATGGAGATGCACTTAATACGTATGCTGAAATTCTTTTTAAATTAGGGGATAAGAAAAGTGCTATTATAAATCAAAAAAAAGCCATATATCTCAAAAATTATATTTTCACAGACCTAAATAAACGCCTAATTCAATACTTGATAGCAGATGGTCAATTTCAAGAAGCACGAACCCTTTCCGAAGAATATATTAAAGATAATGTTTCAAACCCAATTATTGATTCTCTTTACAAAGTAGCATACGTAGCTTCAACTGGTAGTGAAATTGGATTTGAAAAGGCAAATGTTAGTGTAAAAGAAAAGTCTGAGAATGCAAATATGCTGGTTTTAAAACAAAAAATGATAAATATTGACGCACCAGATTTTAAACTTAGAGATTTGAATGGAAACTTAGTAAGGTTATCTGATTTCAAAGGAAGTATTATAGTATTGGATTTTTGGGCTACATGGTGTGCACCTTGCATAGCGTCATTCCCTGCTATGAAAAAAGCAATGATTGAACTCAAAGACAAGCCTGTGAAGTTTCTTTTTATAGATACTATGGAGAACGAAGATATAAAGAATAAGGATGAAAAAATAAATAGAATACTTAGTACAAAAAAAGTAGAGGATTTCCATGTACTGATAGACGAAATGAAGGATTTAAACTATAAAGTAACTACGGCTTATCATGTACAAGGTATTCCAGCGAAATTCGTAATTGATACTAACGGGAAAATTCGATATAAAAGTGAGGGGTTCGGTTCTGAGGAGAAATTAATTAAGGAATTAAAGTCTGTTGTTGAAATAATTAGTGAATAATCATTTCGTCATTTTCAAGTTGCCTATGTTACGTTACATGTAAGATAATCCAACCAACAACCCTCGCTTGGCGTAATGTTTTTCACTACGTCAGAGAAAACACATTGCCCCAAGCGAGAGAATAGTTTACACCAAACACTATCAAATTTTTTCAATAAAAGATGAAATACCTTTTTCTTTCAAGTAGTTAAGCATTAAAGAGGTGAATTCCTCCTTTTGTTTTTTTGTAAGTTTACCATATTCATCACTCTCTCCACCACCAGATAGAATTACTGCCAGATATTCAGATCCTTCGTGCATTATGATGTAAACGTCATCATAGTCTTTCAATGTGCTGAACCACGACGCCCAATGCTCGTAAACCTTAGTATCCACATCTTTTTTTAAAATATCTTTTACACATTTACATAAATAGTCAAGATATAATTGATGGTGGAAGACAGTCTTTACATTGAATTCATCTATATAATAAAATTCTTTTTCCATTTTAATTGCCTTTTAAGTTTATTTAGTTTTTATCCCTTTACTCAACCTAGCGATACTATTATTCATAAATTTTGAAAAAATCAATTCAAAAATATAATACTTTCACCTCAGAAACGGAAAGTTTAAACAACTTCTATTTCAAAGATTTGAAAATCACTGAGAAAACACTTGGAGTAGAACAACCCTTAGCAGAAACGAAAAAGAATGATATTTAACTGTTCATTTACTTAAATTTCTATTCGATATTTCCATACCTGATGAATGGACTTTGATTATTGAACCGTCTGGTTCGGTGATTTTCTTGACAAAAATGATATTATAAGAACGATAGGCTTTGGCTTTCACTAGTGATTTTTGTATTGATAAAGCTATCCTTCGGAATTGTTCGCCAACAGTATCTATATTACCCGATGGTATTTTGTTACTATTTATTAAACTGACCGTCAAACAAGAGTCCTTAGCATCTTCTTCTGCCCAATTTTCATATTCTATCCCTTCACAACTATACGCTACTTTCAAACTGTCTGAAGTTTTACTATTGTTTAAAAATTGAGGCGGTTTGTTCATTGCCCATTCATTGTTTTTTGTAGAATGGTTAGTGCAATTGTAAAAACAAATAGATATTACTAAAAAGAAGAAACATCTAAAGCTGTGAAACAGCATGGGGAATAAACTAATTTTCTGAGTATATAAATGTGTTGTTTTCATGTTTGTTTTTGTTTGGTGTAAACCCATAATTGAATTGAATAGATAATAAATTTGAAGTTACCCGAGGCCTCCTACTACCATGAGATAATAGACGCAAACAAAACTAGTGCTAGCCAATAAAGAGTGATTTTTTTTGATGCTACAGAAGGAATACATAAGCATACAAAAAGGATGATATCGTTTACTGTCTTTTTAGATAAGGGCAGCAGTGCATATACGGAATCTTCATGAGCGGTGTACTGATAATATAAAAACCACGATAGAAACAGCAAGAGGGCAAATCTAATGATAAAACCTGTGTAATGTGTTTGATTAAGAATTACAAAAAAATCGTAACGGTGTTTTAAGTCATTTTCCATAATAAGTATTGAAAATTATTAAATGATTACACTGTGTGTTGAATTTGGTAAAAACACTACACCAAGCAAGGGTAAAAATACAATAGAGAAATGGATTATCCCACATTTATCTGGGCGGGGCTGTGTATTTAATATGGTAGTAGATTTTGCATAATTTTAGTCCTTAGAATACACAAAACACATTATTAATCGAAGCGTACTACCGTATAATAAGTTTTCCTGTTTTTTTAACGCCTTTTTATTGACTTTTTATCCGCGATTTGCTAGGTTTAATCAAACATTTATAACAGCACATATCTTATTGATAATCTGACACTTGTACAACACTTTAGCTATTGAATATAAACTTTAAAACACACCAAAAGAATATCGGCAGACAATAAACCTTGTCAAACCACATCTTTGTTTGCAAGCGTCCAAGATTACAAAGACCTTAGACCAACACATATTATCAGTTGAAGCAAAGCATCCTGATTTTTCAATACGTATAAATGAGTACGTTATACCTGCGTGTCTAATAAAATAGATGAGAAAGCCATTGAAGGGAGGAATTATATCCTTTCAGGTGGCTCAACATTAAGAAATAGTGATAAGGAATATTTACAAAAACTCTTCTTTGGTACATTTAAAAACCTTTAATTAAACATGTCACTCATTAAAGTCGAACGTTTTATTCATCATCCAGATTGCGAAATTGGTCGTGTTTATGTAGATGGTAAGCTTTTTTGTTTTAGCATCGAAGATGCAAAGAGAACTACAAAAATTCATGGTCAAACTTGTATTCCTGATGGTAAATATTCTTTAGCTACCAAATGGTCGCCTAAGTTTTCTGCAACCTATAACCATGAGATGATTTGGGTTAAAAATGTACCTCAATTTGAATTCATACTACTCCATAGGGGGAATACCATTAGTGATACAGAGGGTTGTTTGATAGTAGGTAACAAGATTGGCATCCTAAATAATAAGGATGCTGTTTTAAATTCAAGAGTTACTTATAAAAAATTATACGATGAAGTAATTGGTAAGATTAAAGCTGGTGGGCAGTTTATTGAATATACAAGTACGTAACCACAGAATAGTAGATATAACTTTCAGCCTCCATTACATTCTTTGTGTTAAACTTAAAATAATCAAAGCGTCACTTGGGCTATGAAAAAACAATTTCAGCTTGTAAGTGAAATTAGAAAAATGGAGGGCCGTATGGCATACGACCTTGATTCCACAAATGCCATTTCAACAGGACGAATGCCATTCGTCCCTACCATTACTTTGAGTTGCAGTCAGAGAATGAACTTTATTTATCGTTCCAAGTCTAAAGACTTGAAACAGCAACGGTATTCTATTACAAGAACTAACGTATGAATAGATAGTTATAGGTCTTTGTTAAATCGATTTGATAAACGCTTTCAAGTTGGATGGGATTTAACTTTATCGCCTTTATTATCATGGCAATTAAGAAAATTAAAAAGTCAAGAGGACTTCGATAAAATCAAAATTAAATTCCAACAATAATATTAATTCTTAACCATTACTTATCTAAATCAAATCACAATGAGGAAATTCTTATTTAGCTGCTTAATTTTATACTTGCTCATCTCCGGGGTCCGTTCCTGCTCCTCTTCTTCAAACCCCCGCAAAGAGAAAGTGATAGATTCTCCAGTGGTTGATACGCCTCAGATAGATACCTCACGTTTGCCGATAATTAATAATGTAAAACAAGCAGAGATGACCGTTTACACGGAAGATAACGTTAAAATCACGATCCCTGTGGATGGTGAAACACTTTATTGCACAATGGCCTCTTGGTGCCCTTTTTCAAAAAAGATAATGACATTGGTTAATGATCCTCATTACGATGTCATCACCAAAAAATACAAAATCGTCTTTCTTTATGACAAAGATGAGATCGACCACTTCCGTAAGAAGATTAATAACGATGCGGAAGCCGAGGGAATGACTAAAGCTGAGGTAGAGCAAATGAATAAGGTTTTGCGGCAAAGAGAACAGGAAGGCAAGTTGGTAATGCCCGAAGTGCTTTCTGATATTCCTATGGACGTAAAATACTTTTATTTCAGCTATAACAATTTTGAGTTCCATACAGGCGGCTATCCTTCGACCTATAATTCGCAAACCAGTGGTTTCGATATAAAACCATTTGATTGGTGGTATCGAAAATCCCCGAATGATAAATTACTACTTTTAGAAATGTATGACTTTTATATTCAAGATGACAAAAATAAAAATCAGTAAATTATCATTATTACTGGGATGCCTGATCGCGGGGTTTCATTTTGTTAAAGCACAGCAATGTTTTACAGACGTACGCAAATTAGTGGCGACAAACGTCGTAAATGCTAAATGTCCCCCGTTGAAGGCATCTGAAGTTAAAGCCCGTTTATCACTGATAAACATGGCGCACAACGAGCGTACGCAATTATTTTCAATAGAGAAAGGAACTGCGAACGGGGCAGTTAATTACACCGCCTCAATTGGCGGAAGTAACCCTATTTATAGCGGTTCCAGCTATAGCGAACTGATAAATGCGATCGGGACAAAGAACCGCCCTAACCGCCAAGACCTTTATTTTGACCTGCTTAACTTTAATTCAACAGAAGAAGCGAATTTTAAAAGCACTTGTGAAGTTAAATTTGCTTCATTAGACAAAGATGTTAGGGTCAATACCATCAATCGGGTCAATGCTAGTGAACAAATGCAAAATGATTTTTTTCATAAAATGGAAGGAGTCAGCGATGTTCGGGTTGGAAAGATTGAAACTATTGTCATTAACAAACGAACGTATTTTTCAAGAGTTGTTTCCTATATCAAGGAATCTCGGCGGTACTTTCTGGAGATTTATGCCCGTACCCAAGTAGCTTTAAGAGCATTTAGCGAAATATTATCAAATCGATTTTTGACGCTTTCTTCGAAACCAGTCAGCCTTGCGGATATTGTTAGTGACGCTAAAAAAGAAATGATGCTCAAAAATAAGCTTTCATCGAAAGACTTTTTAATAAGGTTTAAAGACGAGTTATCCGGCAACATGATCGTTTCTCACTTTTGTTCGAACAAAGTCGCGCTCGATGGATAATGTTCTTAAACCGGTCGATTGTTTAATTAGTGTGGCCATTCCTTTGACACAACATGATTTTTTCACGCAACAGCAAGATGCCGATCATGAATTTGCCAGATGCTGTTGTTCCAGTTGGGCCAAATATGAAAGCGAGATCGTAGATCCCTTCTATGTTTTTCAAGAACGGATTGAAAAACTGGGAGTGGAAGTTATCTGTAATATCACTTCGGATGTAATCACCGGATTGTTTACTCCATTAAATAAACATATAACCTTCATTGCACATTGGAGCGCTGGGAAAATAGAACTATTCGACAAAATGGTCACTTTTCGTGACTTTGTGCTGCTAATTCCCGAGGATTATGTAGGAATCTTAGACCTATGCGTATGCACTCCCGAACAACTCGTTACTGAAATAAAATCCAAGAGACCGAGTTGTTCTGTAAGATACATTCAGGAAACGGTCTCTATTACTAATTGGTTTTATTTTTATTGGGTATTATTTCAATATCTTCAAACCAGCGAAGAAAACTATCAAGATGCATTTACCGTGGTCACTAAAACATTTTTAGAAAAAATAGTATGAATAACACAGACGATATCTTAAAAGATTTTTTAAAGGAAGCAGGATGGTCAGTAGCCATCAAAGCCGGAGGCGCTCACAAGCCTGAAGTTTCGGAAGAACTAAAAAACAAACTTGTAGATCATTTGATTCGTGAAAATAAATTCAACAGGGTTATTGTCCTTACGGCGACCGTTATGTTTTTTCTGATTTTTCTGTTAGGGATCTATTTTGCCCTTTATTATCGCAATCAACCACAAACCATGGAGCTGATATTCGGTGGTACATTTTTGACTATATTGAGTGTCATCACCGCGTTACGAAAGTTTTGGCTGGAAAAATGCAAAATGGATCTCATGTTGACTATTTTACCCAATGTCCCGGCTGATCAGGCGGCAGAACTGATCGAAACTCTTTTATATGGAAAGCCAGCAAAAAAATCTAAAAAAGTTAAGTAATTTCTTTGTGCCGGAAATCTGCTTTTCATCTCAGCATTATTACGCTTCCGTCAGCAGGGCGATTAAACTTCCAAATAGGGTATGGCTATGAGTTCGGGACAGTTGGAACAAATGAAAAAAGAGGCTTTGTAACACTTGCATACGGCATTCCAGTTTCTAAATTAATTAGAGGAGGGTTTTTCAAGGTCAAAAAAAACATATTAACTGATGACCAATTGAAAAATGGATTTGTAAAATAGCAAAAGTAAACCCCTCCTTCATGTAGTAAAGCATAAACATTGAAGCTTATTTAATAATTAAAGTTAACACTATGTCAACAGGAAAGAAAATCTTAGAATTAGCTCAAAAGCATGTAGGGGAAAAATATGTTTTTGGTGCTCATGTACCATTTGAAAATTCCAACTATAAAGGTCCTTGGGATTGTGCAGAGTTTGTGAGTTGGATTGTATTTCAATCAACCCAAATAAAAATTGGTGTTAGAGGAAATGAAGCCTACACGGGGTATTGGGCAGATGATGTTCCTAAACTATGTAAAAAAATTAATATTAGTGAAGCTGCTCAAACTTACGGTGCAATTGTTTTTAGGTCACCAGGTTTTAAAGGAATAAAAATCGGACATATAGCATTTAGCGATGGAAATGGTGGAACCGTAGAAGCAAAGAGCACAAAAGATGGTGTTTGTAAAAGTACAATAGATGGACGGCAATGGGAGTTTGGAATATTGATTAATGCTGTTGAATATGAGCGTAATAGCATATTGAAGCTTGATTATCAGACTCCCCCGTTAAATTTTCATGTACGGTCACCTTTAATGGAACACAAAATAGTACAAGAAACTAAAGAGAAATTATCCAAAATTAATTTATATCACGGAGACATTGATGAATTTTATAACGAAGAAATAGCAAAAGCAGTCTCAAACTACCAAAAGATAAAAGGGTTAGTTGTAGATGGTATATTAGGAAAAGAAACACTATCTTCATTAAAGATAAAAGCATAACAATACCAATCTTGAAAAATTCTTATTATGGTTTAAAACTCCCTCTGGTCGTAGGCTTTCCTACGACCCAAAATTAAGAAGAACGTCACGCTCGTATTTGTTAGTAAACGGATTTCCCTCGCTTGACGTAATGTTTTTCACTACATCAGAACGAACCGCAATGTTACTTTACAAAAGTGCAAAGCATTGTATATTTTTCCAAGTTGTGTACTTAGTTTACCACAAGACGTCGCTTACTAAAAATACCTTCATACGCTAATGTTTGAAACAAACGCCAAGCGAGATATTGAAACTAGATAACCTACTCCTCCATCCTACTATTTTTAATAATATAATAATCATAACTTATTTATATTCAACGTTTTAATTTTGTTACTTACTTCTTTTTAGTACAAACCAAGCTAAAAAGTATGAGGTACTCCATTTTTCTCCTGCTATTTCTTCTATTTTCTTGTTCCCACAACGACGATACCATTAAAATAAAAGGTTCTGATACTGAGGTTAACCTTGCTGTGCAATTGGCTGAATCATTTCATCAAACCAATTCAGAGGTCTTTGTTTCAATATCGGGGGGTGGCTCTGGTTTGGGGATTACCTCGCTATTGAACAATACAGCTGATATTGCTAATTCGTCTAGGAGTATCAACAAAGTGGAAATTGACCTTTTTAAACAAAGGGGAATACCTATCGACTCCTTTATTTTTGCACAAGATGCCATCGCTTTTGTAGTAGCGTCCGACTTCCCCATCGATTCCATCAATACCCAAAACCTTGCAAACGTTTTTGGGGGTAAGTTTAAAGACTGGTCGCCAATAATCGGTAAAATATTGCCCATTAATATCTATGGCCGACAAAGTAACTCTGGCACACACGATTTTGTCAAGAAAAGATTAAAGATTGAGTTTTCGTCGTACGCCAAACAAATGAACGGAAATGCCCAAATTCTGGAGGCCATCAAAGCAGACCATTCGGGTATTGGCTATGTAGGTGCTGGCTATGTTATACACGGCAACAAAGGCATAAAAGTGCTAACGATTTATGACAAGGAAAACCAAAAGGCGGTCTCGCCACTAGATGCCGCCATGATTAGGGCTGGTAAGTATTACTTCCAACGCCCATTGTACCAATATTACAAATCGGATTCATACCTTAAAATAAAGCCTTTTCTGGATTTTGAAAAAAGCAAGATTGGCAAAAAAATCATTCAAACGTCGGGATACTATCCTGTAAATATTAAGCCATGACCTTACAAAAAAGAGAATTTATCGATAGCCTAGCCCGACAGCTATTTAAAGCGACAGGTTTTATCACGATTGCTTTGCTAGGGGGCATCTTTATGTTACTGGTGTACAATAGTATAGCCTTCTTCTTAGAAGTAAAACCCCTTGATTTTTTCACAGGCTCGCAATGGAATCCCGAAAATACCAATGGACATTATGGCATTGCTCCATTATTGGTAAGTACTGGTTTGGTAGCCTTAGGGTCGATGATAATAGCCGTGCCCTTGGGCATATTTACGGCCGCCTTTTTATCCGAAATGGCACACCCTACCTTAAAATTAGTGCTGAAACCCATCATCGAAATGTTGGCGGCTATTCCATCAGTGGCTATTGGTTTTCTGGGGATAGTATTGATAGGGCCAAGCATTGCCAAAATATTTGGTATCCAAAATGGGCTGAATGCCCTAAATGGGTCAATATTATTATCGGTAATGGCTTTGCCGACCATCATCACCATCAGCGAGGACGCCATCAGTGCCGTACCCAAAAGCCACCGCGAGGCCTCTTTGGCATTGGGAGCAAACAAATGGGAAACCCTGTTTCTGGTTACCCTCCCTGCGGCTATTCCGGGGTTGATAGCCGCCGTGATGTTGGGCTTGGGCAGAGCCTTAGGCGAAACCATGACCGTACTGATGGCTACGGGCAACGCCTCTGTTTTGCCAAAAGGTTTCTTGGATTCTGTCAGAACAATCACAGCTACCATAGCCATTGAAATGGGCGAAGTTCCCTATCAAACTACGCATTACTTCGCCCTGTTTGCCATTGCAGTAGTATTATTTTTAATAACCCTTACCATCAATTTAATAGGAGAATATTTTGCTAACAGACTAAGAAAATTCGACGCATGATTAACAACATAAAAAACGTTTTGAACTGGTTGCTACTGTTGGGCAGTACATTGGTAGTCTGCCTGATTCTGGGCATAATTCTTTGGGATATTTTCTCAAAGGGTTTTTCATCAATCTCATGGCAATTTATCAGCCAATTACCTACCGAAGGTATGACAAAGGGGGGCATCCTGCCTGCCATTGTTGGCACTGTTTTACTTACTTTTATTACAACGCTATTTTCGGTGCCGTTTGGGGTAGCCTGTGCTTTATACCTCAACGAATACGCACAGCCCTCTATGCTTACCAATATTATCAGGGCGTCTATCAGAAATCTGGCAGGTATTCCCTCTATTATTTACGGGTTGTTTGGTCTGGCTTTGTTTGTACAAACCCTACGGTTGGGTACTTCCGTGTTATCGGCAGGACTAACGTTGGGCTTGCTTTCGTTGCCCTATATCATTACTACTACCGAAGAAGCCCTCAAACGAATACCCAATAGTATGCGAGAAGCCACCTTGGCATTGGGTGTAACCCAGTTCGAAACCATCAAAGATGTAGTTTTGCCACAGGCACTACCGGGCATACTTACAGGGGTTATCCTTACGATGTCGAGGGCAGCAGGTGAAACCGCCCCCATTTTATTTACGGGAGTAGCATTTTATATCAATGGCATTACTACATCAGTCAACAAAGAATTTATGGCGCTGCCATATCATTTATATATGTTATCAACACAGCATCAATCTATCGAATCTGTCAGACCATTGGCTTATGGCACAGCCGCAGTACTGATTCTACTGGTTTTTATGCTGAATATTATAGCCTTTTATATCCGTTTCAAACACAAATCACAAGCCTAACATGGAAGACATAAAACTATCGGCACATCATTTAAACCTATATTTTGGCGAAAAGAAGGTATTGAAAAACGTCAATATAGATTTTCCCAATAATAAAGTCACTGCCTTAATCGGTCCTTCTGGTTGTGGGAAATCCACCTTGTTACGTACTTTCAACCGCATGCACGATTTATCGCCTGATGCACGAATAGAGGGAGTAGTAAAGCTGGACGATTTGAATATATACGATAACAAAAATTCTGTGACCGAAATCCGTAAGCGGATAGGAATGGTATTTCAGAAAGCCAACCCCTTACCCAAGAGTATATACGATAACCTTGCGTATGCCCTAAATATTCATAATTTCCCGAAGGACGAAATCCCTAGCATGATTGAAAAAGCCCTTAAAGAAAGCTATTTATGGGAAGAAGTTAAGGATGAATTAAAAAAACCAGCCGTAAAATTATCAGGTGGACAACAGCAAAGGTTGTGTATAGCCCGAACAGTGGTGCTACGCCCCGAGGTTATTTTGATGGACGAACCGTGTTCTGCCCTAGACCCCATCAGTACCAACAAAATAGAAGAGTTGATAATGACTTTGAAGAACAACTACACCATTGTAATCGTTACCCACAATATGCAACAAGCACAACGTATATCCGACTATGTTGCTTTTATGTACTTAGGTGAATTGATTGAATACGATACAGCCGAAAACATCTTCAAACATCCTCAACAAGAACTCACTAAAAATTATGTGGGTGGGCATTTTGGGTGATGGGGCTGTACTGGCGTAGTCCAAGACTATCCCTAGCGAGGGACTTAAGTCCCTCGCTAGGGATAGATAAGCAATCTATTAGGAACTTATACAATAGTTTGACCAGTTGCAGACCCTCGCTCAGGCGTAGTGTTTTTCACTACGCCAAGCGATAGCGGGTAGAAGGGCTAAAATCAAAATGTTTTTTTTCCTATTACCTATATTGATTGAATAATGGCTTCTGATGCCAAACGAGATTTAGGTTTAAGAGACGGCTGATTGCTGTCGTCAGGATTTCTGTAGCCAATAGCAACAGCAAACAACGTTTTGTAGCCACTTAGTTGAAGTATTTTATCGTATTCTTCATTTTTAATTCCTTCCATTGGCGAACTGTCTATTTCCAAACTTGCACATGCTGAAAGAAAAAATCCAAGTGATAGATAAACCTGATGTTCAAGCCAAGATTTAATTTCCGCTTCGGGCAACGGTTTTAGAAAATTGTTATAATAATTTACAGCCCCTTCTGGTAAATTTTGACGAATTTGTTCCTCAAAATTTACAACGCTATCAATAACACTAAATACAACCAAATGGCTTGCTTCATTGATTTTTTGTTCGTTGAAGAAAGAAACGCTTGCCAATTCCTGTTTTGCTATCTCATCCGATACGAAAATAAATTTCCAAGGCTGGCTGTTGATAGATGACGGACTTAACCGTAAAATTTCTTTTAATTGCTGAATTTTTTCATCAGCAATTTTTTCGTTTGCACTATACCTTTTTGTAGTATATCTGCTTTTTGCAAGGTCTAAAAAACTCATTCTTCTAAAATTTTAATTATACTATACTTTTTATTGTTGCAAAACTAAGTATAGTATTCTATCTTTACAATAACGGTCAAAATAGATAGTATCTGATGTATTGTATAGACGATAAACAATTTCCTTGCAGCACAAGCCTGACAATGAATTACATAGGCGGAAAATGGAAAGCAGTAATTCTCATTCATTTAATCGAAAAAAAACGTTATAATGAATTGAGAAAGGAACTTTCAATGGTTACGGAACGGACTATTAGTCTGCAACTTAAAGAATTGGAAGAAGACGGTTTAGTTAAACGAACTGTTTACACAAGCAAACCGCCTTTGAAAGTGGAATATGAACTGACTGCTTTTGGAAAGACACTTATTCCTGTGCTAAAAGCCATAGCCGATTGGGGAATGGAAACGGCTAAGAGTAATAAACGAATTAATGTTTTGGAATAATCTAACTATTATTGTCAAGTTAGATGTTTGTCTGTCGAATATTTTTTCTAAAAATCAGCCCTCGCTTGGCGTAGTGTTTTTTACTACGTCAAGGTGTACTACAATGTTACATGGCAAAAAGGAAAAATATTTTATAAGTATTCAACTGGGGGCTTTCCGCCTTTGTTGGAGTTATCTCTAACAAAGGCGAAAACACTACCCAAGCGAGGGGGACTTTCGACTCCAAAATCTGCTTACCAGCATTAAACAGAGGACGACAAATAAAATGAAAAAATTAATATTGATTGTACTTGGGTTAGTTTTAGGGAGCTGTTCAGCATATAGTCCTAACTTTAATATTATTTTTGGTTCGGGTTTTAGAAGTAACTCTATTGATTTAACAATCAATGATGTAAAAATAATGAATCATAGAATCATAAGCAGTGATACTATAACGGGAATCGTTTGGAATTCCAATATTATCTATAAAAAAGATAGTTTAATATTAAAAGGAAAATCTAATATCACTGAAAAAAACATATCAATGCCACCAAGTAGGCTAATAAATCTTATCCTTCAAATTGATGGCAAACCATATTACTTACAAGCCGATTTAAAAAAAGGAGGTAATATTTTAATTGACAAACATAGCTATTATTATAACGTAGATTTAAAACAATTTAAAAAGAATTTGAAATTTGAGTAACTAAAAAAGCGTATTCTATTTCCCTCCCTTGGCGTAGTGTTTTTACTACGTCAGTGTGTACTGCAATGTTAAATGGCAAAAAGGAAAAATATATTACACCAAACGAAGGTTCATCAAAACTTTCCGCCCTTAATGGAGTTATTCCCAACAAAGGCGAAAAAGAATATTACTGATAAATAGAGCAAGTTTCTATTATTATCGCCCTCAATTGGCTTAGCCTTACACTATGTTCTGTGACATATATAAATACTTAAATGGTTTGTCGTATTTTAAATATGAATTATGCTTGCCCAAAACCTACGACCATTCATCCCTAACGAGGGAATTAATTCCCTCGTTAGGGATGAACTCACAGCCAGCTTATTGTTTATCGTTTCAAGTCTAAAGACATGGAATAGTTCGGGATAAAAGAGTGGTTGCTTATTGCTTCTTCACCAAACGTTAATATTAAACCATTCTATTTTTTCGTAAAATACACTACCTTTCTACTTTGATTTCTTCCTATATACAAAAACACGATGAAACTATTCCTTAGATTATTTACCTGCACTGTATTACTATTTTTAATTGATGGTTGTAAAAAAGAGGCCGATATTAAACCCACAGTAGCGATTCCTGATAGAAATTTTGAAAAGGCATTGATTGATGCCAAAATGGATAGGGATAGTACATTAAATGGGCAGATGAGCCTTGAAGATGCTTTACGGATAGAAAAACTATATGTAAACTATAAAAACATCAAGGATTTAACGGGTATTGAAGCCTTTGCAAATATGTTTTTGCTTGAATGTTCTAACAACCCAATCGAAATACTGAATGTGGGAAACAATCCTAAGTTGATGCAACTCTACTGTATCAAAAGCAATCTTAAAAGACTAGATGTTACTAAGAATCTAATATTAGAAACCCTAGATTGTAACAATAATGCCATCACTGAGCTAGACCTAAGCAAGAATGTAAATTTAATGGATTTACTATGTGTAGATAATCAGCTAACCAAACTAGACCTTTCAACCAATATAAAACTTGAACGGATTGATTGTAATTATAATGCTCTTAAAACGCTTGATTTAAGAACCAATAAAAAACTAAAAGTGATTAATGCTAGTAATTGTCAGTTAGAAAGCCTGAATACCTCTGGGATTACTACCATTCAGGGTATATCTTGTAGCACAAACAAACTGACTACTTTAGATGTAAGTAGCAGTACAAAAATTGCACATTTGTATAGCTTTGATAATCTACCTATGAATATTTGTGTTGATGATATTCAAAAAGCAACCCTCAAGAGAACACTGCCAAACGAAACTGGCTTTTCAGATTGGGTGGTAGATTCTTCTACTACTTTCATTACTTGTAAATAACCTCACGCTTGGCGTAGACTAGGTCAGGCGTGGGGCTATAGAAGTATGCAGAGTCCGCAACCTGAAAACTTATAAAATGAGTCGCATTTTTGCAATGTAACATTGCTTGACACGCTGACATAGTGAAAAACACTTGGCCAAGCGAGGGTTATCTCCAACAAAGGCGAAAACACTACCCAAGCGAGGGGGACTTTCGCCCCCAAAGTCTGCTTACTAGCATTAAACAGAGGACGACAAATAAAATGAAAAAATTAATATTGATTGTACTTGGGTTAGTTTTAGGGAGCTGTTC
>NZ_JBWKYN010000066.1:0-28514 GCF_059423785.1 Arcicella sp. GW458-12-2-14-TSB2
GTATTTTATAAAAAGGAGGTTCTTTTTTTGAAAAAGATGATGATAGAAATGTATTTTTTGAAAAAAAACACTTTTTATGGTTAAAAACCGTCTTTTTTTAAGCTAAAGAGCTCAGGTTTAATATTTTAAGGTTTTATCAGAAAAAATGTGAGTTTTACAAAAACTAGCTATAAAAATTGACAATTAAGATTTTCGTCTTTTTTTTTTACCCTTTCGTCTCATTATCAAAATTTTGTCGTGAAAGGGACATAATTTTAACCCAGAACAATAGAAATATTATTCCTTGACGATAATAAAAATCATTGTTAAGAATCATTACAATGATTAAGAGAAAATGGGGTGTTTTTGATTGTCAGTATTCGTCCATTAAAAGTATCAAAATAGATAAAGCCTTTTGATATCTTGAAAATATTCAATTCGACAAGACGCTCAGTACATGAGCATTTTATATATCTTAATTGAGAAGTTTAAAGAGGTTTCATAGCAAAGCCACTCCGATATTCGGGGTGGCTTTCTTTTTGTGGGCATTTATAAGAAGGGAATCTAAACTATCATCTTATAGAATAACAATATCATCGGCATTAGCCACTTCAAAATTCTGTGTTTTCAGATTAGCTGTTATTATTTCTGAGGATTCTCTGGCGCGAGCAATAGCAATTACATTTTTCTTTTCGTCTATAATTTCAAATACCTCTCCTTTTTCAAAAACACCTATTACTTTTTTGATACCTACTGCCAACAGACTTTTCCTATTTTCAAGGGCCAAACTTGCTCCCGAATCTACCTGTACTTTACCTGCAATAAGACTTCCAGAAGCCAGCCATTTCTGACGAGCATTTAAACTTACTTTTTGTGATGCAAAGCTAGTTCCGTTTTTATTGACCAACGCCTTTAGGATTCCATCTTCTGGCTTCATTCCAAAAATGACAACTTTAGTACCCATACTAGTTGCCAAACGAGTATAGGTTAGTTTTGAAATCATACCTCCTAAGCCCAAAGAAGATTTATCATCATTGGCTAAGCCTAATACCGAAGCATCTACTTTGGCGATGTATGGAATAATATTTTTTTCGGCATCTAGCAATCCTCCTACTGACGTACAAAGCAATAAAGTATCAGCCCCAAAACCCGTAGCGATTAAAGTTGCTAATTCATCGTTATCAGAAAACTTTAATTCTAAATTACTGACAACATCATTTTCATTGGCAATCGGGATTATGCCATTTTTCCAAAGTTCCTGATAGGTCTCTTTTAATTGAAGAAATTGATTCCTATGGGCAAAGTGATGTCTTTCGCACAAACTTTGCGCTACCGTAATACCATACTTTGAAAAATATTGGGTGTATTTTGCTAACAATAGCGGATTCCCGATGGCCGCAGCAGCTTTACGCTCGGCAATGGTTCCTTTATAATTTCCTATAAAACTTTTGCCTGCTCCTACTGCTCCAGAAGAAACCATAACAATCTGATATTCATGATGTAAGATAGAAACTTGGCGAGCTATTTCTTGCAAGATTTCCTCGTTCAATTCTCCAGACTTATGTGTAATTGAAGCCGTTCCGAATTTGATAACAATAATTGGTTTGGACATTTTAAATGTAAGCGGAAATCGCTTATGCTAAATGAGTAATTTATAAACTGAGGTAATACAACCACAAAATTACAACATTCTGAATCTTTAACAATTTAGGTAATAAATTATAGCCAAAAAAATATCTTTACTTTTATGACTTGAATAAATGTTTCAAATCCACATCAGCAAAATCGCAATGCTTCTCTAACGCTTTTTTTAGCGACTTCACATAATCAGCTCTTGAAATTTCAATCGCTCCGAAGCGTCTAACATTATCATTAATAAATTGGGTATCCAACAAAGTAAATCCTTGTGTTTTTAGAATTTCAATTAAATAATGAAACGCTATTTTCGAGCCTTCAGGCTCTTTATAAAACATTGATTCTCCAAAGAAAACTCCTCCAATGGAAACGCCATACAACCCTCCTACGACACGGTTATCAATATACGTTTCCACAGAATGTGCCAATCCCATTTTATTTAAATCGCTGTATGCTTCAATAATTTCTTCAGAAATCCATGTCTCATCATCCCCTTTTCTAGGCATAGCACAATTGCGCATTACTCCTTCAAAATCAGCATTGATTCTAATTTCAAAATGTTTTTTATTCAGTATAGGTTTTAGTGACTTTGGTGGTTTATAGGTATCAATAGGAATAATTGCTCGGGGGTCTGGTGAATACCAATATAAAGTACCATCGGTATCTGCCATCGGGAAAATCCCGTTCATATACCCATAAATCAAATCATCGGCAGTTAGTTTACTCGTATTTATTTTGGGAGAAATAGACATTTTCCTTATTCTTTCTCTTTGTTAACGTTTATAGAATTATTTCTATTTAGTAAAAACTTAAACTCAAAAGTTAGTGTTATATTACTATCAAACTAATAACGCAATTTGCTATATGATATTTCTTGTTATGTGATATCACTATTGATAATCAATTTTAATTAAATAAACTCAATAATCCAAATATAGATGATTATTTACACTCATGCTGATTCATAAAATAAAAGTAGATATCATCAGTAAAAATGTGAGCATCACCCCTTATAAAAAGCACTAAAAAGCGATATTTTGGCTTTTTTCTATTAAGTTTATATAAAATTGAAAAAATATATTGCATCTTAAATTTAGTTTTGGTAAACTTTGCACGATTATTCGTTTTTACTCACTTTCAACTCGGATAACCCATCAACCAAAATGGTTTACGAAGTAAAATTCATATCATATTCGTATTCTCCTATGCCTATTTTTAGGCGTACGTTCTTCCGTAGGGTCTGATCCCTAACGTATTTCTATTTACCCATGTGGTAGAGTTTTTCGACATCCCATTTGTTTTTTTTAATCGATAATTCTTAGGCTTTCATTTCTGAGCCGAGGTTTATTATCACCTTGTTTTTCTAACTAAAAACAATTTCCAAGCTAAGTCTTAAAGTGGAAAAATTATCAGCTTCTGAGGTTTTAACTAACAATTATACTGTTCAGGTTGCTACAACTGAACACTTGCATCTTGCTGAGGCAATTTGCCATGAAATGGAAGAATCTGCAAAAGCTCGTGGTACGGGCATTGCAAAACGTTCTCCAGAATACCTTCGTGACAAAATCAAAGAAGGCAAAGCCATCGTTGCCACCGATTCGGAAGGCGATTTTATTGGTTTTTGTTACGTTGAAACGTGGGAACATGGAAAATTTGTAGCTAATTCTGGATTAATCGTAAAACCAGAATGGAGAAAATATGGCATAGCAAAAGCCGTAAAAGCAAGAGCTTTTGAGCTTTCGAGAACACGTTATCCTGATGCTAAGATTATAGGTATTACTACTTCGTTGGCAGTAATGAAAATAAACTCTGAATTGGGTTACGAACCAACTACTTTTAGTGAATTACCTGTGAACGATGCTTTCTGGAAAGGCTGTCAGTCGTGTGTAAATTACGACGTATTGAGCCGTACAGACCGTAAGCATTGCTTATGTACAGGAATGATTTTCGACCCTGAATGGGAGCGTAAAAAAGCTTTAAAAGAACAAGAAGAGAACCAGTCTAGTACAGAAGTTTCTGAAGAAAATACACATGAAAAATGGAATTTCTTGAAAGACGTAAAAGTATTAGAACGCCTTAAAAACATTAAAGAAAAAATGTTTTTGAAAATGGCTGAGAGAAGAGCATCAAGACAAGTGATGTAGTCAAAATTGTTAATTCGTGATATATATCACAATAAATTATATGTTTTCATAGGCCTAGCCTTTTCCCATTATAAATTTTATAAATTTAACTATTAGCATATCGCCTACAGCGTATTGCTTAGAGCAAAAAATGAGTAAACCAAAAGTAATTCTAGCATTTAGTGGAGGGCTTGATACCTCTTTTTGTGTAAAATATTTAGCAGACGATTGTGGTTATGAAGTACATTCAGCCCTTGTTGATACAGGTGGATTTACCGCTGAGGAGCTAAAGGACATTGAAGCAAAAGCTTATGGATTGGGCGTAACAAGCCACGTAACATTAGATGTAGTTGAAAAATATTACAATGATTGTATCCGCTATATGGTATATGGTAATGTATTGAAAAACAATACTTATCCCCTTTCAGTATCGGCAGAAAGAGTATTCCAAGCGACTGCCGTAGCGGAATATGCGAATAAAATCGGTGCAAAAGCGATTGCTCATGGAAGTACTGGTGCAGGAAACGACCAAGTGCGTTTTGATGTGGTTTTTCAAATCATGGTGCCAGAATGTAAGGTAATTACGCCAATCCGTGATATGAAATTATCGCGTGAAGCGGAAATTGAATATTTAAAAGAAAAAGGCGTTGTTCGCGACTGGACAAAATCTACTTATTCAATCAACAAAGGACTTTGGGGAACATCAGTAGGTGGTAAAGAAACCCTTACTTCTTATGGATATTTACCAGAATCTGCTTGGCCAACACAAGTAACGGCAACAGGTGAAGAAACAGTAAAGTTACATTTCGAAAAAGGACAGTTAGTGGGTATTAATGATGAAACATTAACTCCTGTTCAAGCAATTCGTAAATTGACAGATATTGCTGCTCCTTATGGTGTAGGTCGTGATATCCACGTGGGCGATACAATTATTGGTATTAAAGGAAGAGTTGGCTTTGAAGCGGCTGCCCCTTTATTAATCATCAAAGCGCACCATTTATTAGAAAAACATACGTTAACGAAGCAACAATTATACTGGAAACAAACTTTAGGAGAAACTTACGGAACGATGCTTCACGAAGGGCAATTCTTAGAGCCAGTAATGCGTAATTTCGAGACTTTCTTAGCAGATACTCAATCGAATGTTTCTGGAACAGTACAGATTCATTTGGCTCCATATCGTTATCAATTATTAGGTATTGAATCTAAGTTCGATTTAATGTCTTCTATTTTCGGTTCGTATGGCGAAATGAATAATACTTGGACGGGTGATGATGTTAGAGGGTTCTCTAAAATTGTTTCTAACCAAACAATGATTCATAGAAAAGTTACGGAAGCGGGATTATAGGAGTTTTGAGTTGCGAATGACGAGTTGTGAGTTTATTGAAAATATTGTTACACAACACTTTTTATATAGACTACTTTATTAGAAAATCAAATTATTTCGCTTAGTTAATGTACTTAGTATAGTATTTTCATTAAACCTAAATCAAGGAATAATATGCTCACAGCCATCAAAGGAACTTATGAAAATGGGCAAATCACTTTAGCTGAAAAGCCCATTTCAAACCATAAAATGAATGTAATCGTTACATTTTTGGAGGAGGAGACCATTAAAAAAAATCCAAATAAAAACCGAAAAGCAGGAGGACTTAGCGGTAAAGTATGGATGTCTGAAGATTTCAATGAACCTCTCGAAGATTTAAAAGATTATATGTAATGTAACTCTTATTAGATACTCATACATTGATTTGGTTTTTAGAAGACAACCCTCTGCTGAAAACCAAATCAAAACAACTGATTGAGGACGAAACTAATGATATCTATGTTAGTACTATTAGTTTTTATGAAATGAGTATTAAACTTTCAATTGGAAAACTTGTGCTTCCAGATACCTTGGAATTTACCATTGATAAAACGATTGAAAAAGATATCAAAATTATTGACTTAAATCGACATCACTCCATTTAATATCAGAGCATTCCTCTTCTTCCAGAGCATAGAGACCCTTTTGACAGAATGTTAATAGCTGTTGCTGTTCATGAAGATTTAGTGATTGTATCAGCCGATGAAAAATTCAAAAATTACACCTCGATAATTAATCTTATCGAAGCATAGAAAGTAACTAAAATAGTTCTAAAAATAAAGTATTACAATGACTAGCCATCTACATAAGCATCTTTCTTTTATTATTTTACTAATTATTACGAAGACTGCTTTCTCTCAAGAGATTAGCCTTGATTCATTAGCGAAGCATCATAAAAAAATTGCTATTTTGCCTGTTAAGGTTTTGTATGTGTATAGAACCCTCCCCGAAGGCTTAAAAATTGGAGATGTTAGGAATAAAGAGTATGAAGATGGCTTTTTACTACAGAAGAAATTAAACGACTATTTAAAATTAAAAAAAGAGTTTGTTGCTGTTGAAATACAATCATTTGACGAAACAAATAGTCTTTTAGCTGAAAACGAAATTACACTACAAGATATAAAAGATTTACCTGCTGATTTTATTTGCAAAGTATTGGAAGTTGACGGGATAATTGAGTCTGAAGTTAGACTAATTGCATTTTTAACCAATGAGGAAAAACTTGGTAATGACATGTTATCTGTTGCGACTATCATTGGTGCGGCACTAGTACCAAATGCCATTATAATCAGGAATAAAAATAAAGTTGATAACACTATATTTTCTAACATGAAGGTTTCAGATGGAAATACTGGAGAAATAATTGGAAAGTTTCCTCTATATACTGAAGTAGGAATATTTAATTCCTCAGAAAAAGTAATTGATAGTATATTATGGATAAACTTCAAAAATACTCCTTACTATAAAAAATAACATGATAAAAGTAGGCATAATAGGTGGTGCGGGATATACAGGAGGAGAATTGTTAAGAATCCTGATTCATCACCCAGCAGTAGAAATCGTTTTTGTTAATTCAAAATCACAAGCAGGGAAGCCTGTTTATAGTACCCATACTGATTTATTAGGAGACACTGATTTACTCTTTTCAGACGACCTTCATACAGATATTGATGTGGCTTTTCTTTGCTCAGGACACGGAGAATCCAAAAAGTTCTTGGAAGCAAACCCTTCTTTTAAAAACATTAACATTGTTGATTTAAGCACAGACTATCGTGACCAGTCTGAAGGCTTTGTGTATGGATTAGCGGAGTTACAAAGAGAAAAAATCAAGACGGCAAAACATATCGCCAATCCGGGCTGTTTTGCTACTTCAATCGAGTTGGCTTTGCTACCTTTAGCTGCTGCTGGCATTTTGACGGATGATATTCATATTTCTGCCGTAACGGGTTCAACAGGGGCAGGACAAAGTCTTTCTACTACGAGTCATTTTTCTTGGAGAAGCAATAACATTTCTATTTACAAAGCTTTTACCCATCAACATTTACAAGAAATAGGGATGGTAGTAAATACTTTGCAAAATGGCTTTGACCAAAATTTCAACTTTATTCCTTACCGTGGAAACTTTACGCGTGGGATCATGGCGAATGTTTACACAAGCTTTGATGGGACTTTGGAAGATGCTAAGAAACTATACAAGAAATATTACGAAGCCCATCCTTTTACACACATTAGTGATAAACCTGTGGACGTAAAACAAGTGGTAAATACGAATAAATGCCTTATTTCATTGGAAGTGCACAATGGTAATTTATTGATTTCAAGTGTTATCGATAATTTAACAAAAGGAGCTTCTGGGCAAGCCGTTCAAAACATGAATTTGATGTTTGGCTTAGATGAAAGAACTGGATTAGGCTTAAAATCTGTTGGGTTTTAATAGTGCAAAAAAACATATTATCTGCTGATTTACAACCTCCTACATCTTGAACTTAATTAGTATGCTTCTCGTTAATCTTACTAGTTGATCATTTTCCTGATAATTATATTATTGTCCAAGAACCTTTACTTTAATTAATAAAAAACTTAAAATGTATAAACTTTTTACTGCTTTTTTAGCCACTATATTATTTATATTCTCAAGTTCAGCGCAAGACAAAAAACCATATAGCCGTAAAGGTGAGTATTTTTTCTTCTGGGGATATAATCGTTCGGAATATGCTAATTCCGACATACGATTTAAAGGAATTGGCTATGACTTTACGTTGTACAATGCTACAGCTAAAGACTTACCAATTGCATTTAGTCCGGGTGTTTATTTTGATATTACTAAGTTATCAATTCCTCAATATAATATCCGTTATGGTTATTTTTTTAGTGACCACTGGAGTATTTCAATCGGCTCAGACCACATGAAATATGTAATGGATGATAATCAAACCTTGGAAGTATCAGGGCATATTTCAGCACAGGTATCAGACCCTGCCATTGTTGTAAACCCTGAATATGTCGGAGATTTCAATCATACCCCTAAATTGGTTCGACCAGAAGATTTTTTACATTACGAACATACGGATGGCTTTAATTATTTGCACGTAGAACTTGACCGCTATGACCGAATCTGGAAAGCAAAAAATAATATTCAAGGCGTAGATTGGTTAGTGGGCGTTGGTGCTGGAACCCTTATTCCAAGAACAGATTCACATTTGTTTAGTATTGGCCGAAACAACCACTTCAATTTTGCCGGTTATGGTGTTTCATTGAAAACTGGATTACGCTTTGATTTATCACGAAGGTTTTTCCTCCAGACAGACGTCAAAGGAGGCTTCACAAGACTTAATCATGTTCATACCACTGGAAGAGATTCTGATTCAGCCCAACAAAGCATTTGGTTTGGTGAATTTTATGGTGCTTTAGGCTATAAATTTGGTAAGAATAGGGTGAAATAATGGCTAATAGCTTTAAGCATCGAGCAAAAGTATTAGCATAACTAGATATTTTATTTTTAAACAATAAAAGGCTTTTACTGACAGCTCAAGGCTGACAGCTCGAAGCTTATCGCTAACAATGAATCTTTTTAATGTATATCCACTTTACGACATCACTCCTGTAAAAGCAAAAGGTAGCTACCTTTGGGACAAAAATGGTGTTGAATACCTTGATCTTTACGGAGGGCATGCTGTTATTTCTATTGGTCATGCACATCCATATTATGTTGAAAAACTGACTGAACAATTACAAAACATTGGTTTTTATTCAAACTCAGTCAATATTCCTATTCAAAGCGAATTAGCGGAGAAATTAGGTAAGCTTTCGGGTTGCGAAGAATACGATTTATTCCTTTGTAATTCTGGGGCAGAAGCCAACGAAAATGCGTTGAAAGTAGCTTCTTTCTTCAATGGCAGAAAAAAAGTAATTGCTTTTTCAAAGGCTTTTCATGGTAGAACGGCAGGTGCTGTTGCCGTAACAGATAATAAAGCCATTGTAGCTCCTGTAAACTATGATGAGCACGTTACTTTTTTACCATTCAACGATGCAGCAACGCTTACAGCAAACGTAACGGAAGAAACTTGTGCGGTAATTATTGAAGGTATCCAAGGAGTTGGGGGTATTAATGTTGCAACTGATGAATTTCTAAAAGCCGCTCGTGAGGCTTGTGACAAAACTGGAGCGATTTTAATCTTGGATTCTGTACAATGTGGTTACGGACGTTCGGGTAAGTTCTTTTCACATCAGTTCTCAGGCATCAAACCTGACTTAATCACCACTGCTAAAGGTATGGGGAATGGCTTCCCGATTGGTGGTGTATTTATTGCACCAAAATTCAAAGCTAAACATGGTATGTTAGGTACAACTTTCGGTGGGAATCACCTTGCTTGTGCGGCTGCTGTGGCTGTCTTGGATGTGATGAAGGAAGAAGCTTTGATAGAAAATGCAGCTAAAATGGGCGAATATCTATTTGAAAAACTTAGCAAACTGGAAGGTATCAAAGAATTACGTGGTCGTGGATTAATGATTGGTATTGAGTTTGAACAACCTGTTGATAAAATCAGAGATTCATTATTATTTGACCACCATATTTTCTGTGGATACGCTGGCAAGCATACGTTGCGTTTGTTACCAAGCCTAGCTATTACACAAAAAGAATGTGATACGTTTTTACAAGCCCTAGAAGAAGTTATTTCAGTAGTGGCTTAATTTAATAGAGGCATACATAAAAAGCTGAAATAAGGTATACTATCTTATTTCAGCTTTTTCAATTATAGCCGGATAGCTTTATTATCTTTCACATAAAACTTAGCATTTCTTATTTCTCCTGCTCCTTTAAAAGATGCCCGTAGCCCAACAATCATTCCTAAACTTTGTTTAAAATTACCCTCAAAAGCCAACTTTTGGTTAATAAATATCTTAGCTTCACGGTTTTTTACTTCCATTTTAACATGTATCCAATCAGAAAAATCTACTCCAAAGCCAGATAAATCTAAGGTTTTCCCCTCGTATAGCTCATTACCTAAAACAACATTCAATTCACCAACACATCCTTTGATTGAAAGTGGAATGACATGTGCGCCGTTCATACACATTAAAACTATTTTCGTTTTATGACAAATGCCATCTCCACGATTAAATGTATTTTTAATGTCTGTTTCAAAAACAAAATTATCACTTGGTATCTGTAAATCTTTTTGCACTTTAAAAATACTTACCCAAGGTATATTCTTTTCTAAATCAAATTTTTGTCCCATTAAATCTTCTTCACTAATCGCTATCACATTTTCTTTGGTAGCTTCTTTTTTAGGCAAAAAAACAGGCATAGATTCTTTATCTATTGTCCTTAGCCAACCATCCGTTTCAATATATAAATCATGTTCTTTAACAATCGAATCATTGAGCACCAGTTTAGCTTTATAATAACCTGGTAAATAATAAGTATTCGCAAACTGATGTTTATTTTTATCTACTTTAACACGAAGTTTACTATCCCAGCTTTGTTGTATGAATACGCTATCAGCATTAGAATCTTTAGCATCATAATAAAACAATACAGTATTAGGAACGCCTAAAGTCACGGGCATACTACTAAACAATACTTTACAATAAGTAAGAGGCCTAGATTTATGTTGAAATGCCCAAATACCTAATAATAGGCCAACCATGAAAAAGCCTATGACCCAAAAATATCCTTTTGAAATACTTCTTGGAGGAGTATTCGTAACAACCGCTGTTTTATGAGGAATTTCTTCATTGACATCTATCTTAGGTTGAAAGCCATTTGAAGTAAAAGCTCGCCAATTTTCATAATGAATAAATTGAGCTAAAGCATTCAGTGTCGTCAGATTCGGGGTACTATCATAACGAACTTTTCCCCACAACCTTTTTAAGGTACTATTGCTCAGTGAAACTTTAGTTACTTCAAATATTCTTTCGCTCAGTACATCAAAATCTTGATTTTGCCAGTGTTCGCTATCCCCCCACTCTAATTGTTTTTCAATTAGTTCTTTACATTTATCAATATAAAATTTTTCGTTAATCATTACTAATCAGCGTGATACATTTTGAATAAACTTGAACAAGTGATGAACAAGTAGCTTCAAGAAGTTATAGTCAAATTTGAGGCGATAAATTTACTTATTCACTCAAAAGTACAAAAAAAATGAAAAAGACTATTTTGTTATTGACCTTACTCTTATTGAGTATCCAATTTTTTGCACAAGATAAAGCTACACGCCCTAGCCCTCCTGCACAATTAACCACAAGCATCAACGGGAAGTCCATCGTTATTGATTACAGTCAACCTGCTGTAAATGGACGAGAAATATGGGGGAAACTAGTTCCGTATGGACAAGTATGGCGTGCGGGTGCTAACGAGACAACGGCTTTTACTACTTCAAATGACATAGCAGTAGAAGGCAAAGCATTATCGGCAGGGAAATATGCATTCTTTGTTATTCCAAATGCAAAAGAATGGATTATCATTTTTAACAAAACGATAAAGTGGGGTGCATTCAGTTACAAACAAGATGAGGATGTTTTACGCGTTACTGTACCCGTAAAGAAGGCTAAAAAGTTTTATGAAAGACTCACTTATGAAGTTTCCTCAAAAAATGAAATATCATTGCTTTGGGAAAATGTTAAAGTAAGCTTTAAAATAAAATAAATTATATTTTCACACAGTGAGACGACTTCAATATTTCAAGTCGTCTCACTGTGTGAAAATATAATCTTTATTCTGATAAAACTTTCCAAATAATCTTACTCCAAACAAACGCTTCGTATTGAGAATCAATATTGTTTGACGATTTCTTGTTTATATCATAAAGAGCCAATAGCCGCTCATAGGTTCTTTTATTAGTGTTCGAACTATCTTTCCATCTAAAAACCTCACAATTTTCAGCATCAGTTGCTTCGCCACTGAAATGTCTTGATAATGATATGTAATCAATCTTTTTCATAAAATGGATGAAAACGAAAAAAAACAAACTGTTATAAACTATTGTAAGTTAATTAGATGCTATATATATCAATAGACTTAGTATTAATTAATAAGTAACAAAATTTGAACAAAAATTATTAAAAGTATTATAAATACAATAAGTAAAAAAAAACAATGCCACTGTACAAAATCCTATAGTATAACAGCAACAAATAAGATGATTATCAAATACTTACACCAATAATCATCCAATTATATCTACAAAGTTCACCTCTTATTTAAGGACATATTATGGCACAATACTAACATTTATGAATTGATAGAGCTTATCCAAAATAATTCAGATTTTGATATTAGCCAATAAAGTAATTATTTTGCGTTTCTTTTGGGTTCTATAGAGTCTATCAGAAGGATTAGTATCACATTATAATTTCATTATCAAAAACCTTGTCTTTGATGCTTTGGAGCTGATAGATAGCGAAAATCAATAACTTAATATTTAAAAATGGCATTAATTACCAAAATCAGAGAAAAGTCGGGGATTGCGGCGGCGGCAATCGCCATCAGTTTAATTCTCTTCCTTGTCGGTGGAGACATTTTTCAAGGTCGTTCGAGTTTTTTCGGCTCTCCCAAAGATGTAGTTGGTGAAATCGGAGGAGAAAAAATCAAAAATCAAGATTTTCAAAAGAAAGTTGACGAAATTACGCAACAATACACACAGCAATCGGGTCGTGGTCCTGGAGAACAGGAATTAGCGATGATTCGTGACCAAGTTTGGAACCAGTACATCATGGATTTGGCCTATGGCAAAGAATATGAAGCATTAGGATTAGCGGTTTCTCCTGCTGAATTGGTTGACATGGTACAAGGGACAAACATTCACCCATCTGTTCGTCAGCAATTTACTAATCCTCAGACTGGTCAGTTCGATAAGGGTTACGTTATTCAATTCTTGAAAAATTTCAAATCTTTGCCTCCTGCTCAACAACAAGCTTGGGTAAATTTTGAGAAATCATTGAGCCAAGATCGTTTAAGAACAAAGTATGAAAACCTTTTAAGAATGTCAACATATACTACCAATGTTGAAGCTCAAAAAGACTATACTGCTCAAAATTCAAAAGTGGATGTGCGTTATTTATACGTACCTTTTTATTCAGTAGCGGATTCTACTATTAAAGTAACAGACTCTCAGTTAGAAGACTATTTGTCATCTCATAAAGATTTATTTAAAGGACAAACTACTCGTTCTATTGAATATGTTACTTTCCCAATTATTCCTTCAAAATTAGACACTGCTTCTTTCTACAACGATATCAAACGTTTGGCGAAAGAATTAGCGATTGCTAAAAACGATTCAGCTTTTGCAATGATGAATTCGGACATTAAAACTCCTTATTATTCTACTTTAGCTGAAATTCCAGAAGCAGTAAAAGGACAATTAGCTAATATGACCCCAGGAGGTATTTATGGTCCATTCAAAAATGGCTTAACATACTCTATTTACAAATACGGTGGTATTCAAAAAGATTCATTATTCACAGTTCGTGCTAGCCATATCTTAATCAATGCGCCAAAAGATGCTTCTGATTCTGTAAAAGCGGCTGCTCGTAAACGTGCTGAAGGTATCTTAGCTCAAATTAAAGGTGGTGCAAGCTTTGAAGCAATGGCACAACAATTTGGTACTGATGGAACTGCTCAACAAGGTGGAGATTTAGGTTACTTCAAAAACAATGGTGGAATGGTAAAACCTTTCGAGAACGCAGTTTTTGGTTTCTCTGGAACAGGTTTATTACCAAACATTGTTGAAACTGATTTCGGTTACCATATCGTAAAAGTAACAGAAGCTAAAACGAACACTCGTTATAAATTAGCGGCAATCAACCGTACTATTTCTCCAAGTCAATCTACTATGGACGAAGTTTTACGTAAAGCTGATGCTTTTGCTGTAGCTAACACGACAAAAGCAGCATTTGAGGCAAGCTTGAAAAAAGACAAATCTTTATTGATGCTTCGCGGAGACAGAATCCCTGAAGGAGCTAGTAGTTTCAACAACTTACAGAATGCACGTGATATTGTTCGTTGGGCATTCAACGAGGATACTAAAGTAGGTGATGTTTCAGAAGTATTCCAAAATGATAATCAATATATCGTTGCTTTAGTAACAGGAAGTACTGATAAGGATGAAGTAAAAGTTGATGATTTCAGAGAAGAATTAACAGCAAGAGTAAAAAGCGAATTGAAAGCAGAACAAATTGAGAAAAAGTTAGCTGGTATTTCAGGTACTTTAGAACAAATTGCTCAGAAATATGGTGCAGGTGCTTTAGTTGAAACAGCTACAGACATTACGTTAGCTCAAGGAGTATTAAGTAGTGCAGGTGCTGACCCTACAGCGATTGGTAAAGCATTTGGTTTAAAAGTTGGAAAAAGATCTAAGCCTTTCAAAGGTGAAGGTGGTGTTTTCATCATGGAAACTACTAAGTCTACTCCAGCACCAGCTATTGCAGACTTAACACTTTATAAAAACTCAGCAAAAATGATGGCTGCTCAAAGAACATCATTCTATATCAACGAAGCAATCAAAGAAAATGCTAAAGTTGTTGATAACAGAGCTAAATTCTTTTAGTAGTTATTAAAAATATTCTTTAAAAAGGCACTTCTTCGGGAGTGCTTTTTTTGTGGCTAAACTTCAAAGAGAATCAACATCAGGCCTCTGTAAAGTATACCCTATAGCACCTTATTAAATTTAAGTATTTCAAGATTATATTTACTTATACTTTTAACGACGAAAGTAAAGTTATGGTAATCTCAACGTTTAAAAAATCAGCAATATTTTTATCCTGCATACTTCTATTAGCTTGTGGTAGCACAGAAACACCTGCTGAGCTAGCAACTATTGAAAGTAAACTTCCAGATAAGATTGATTATAATATTCATATCAAACCTATTCTATCAGATAGGTGCTTTAAATGTCATGGGCCTGATAAAAACAAAGTAGAGGCGGGTTTACAATTAACAAATTTTGAAGGGGCTACAGAAAAGCTAAAAAGTGGAAACAGGGCTGTTGTAGAAGGCAATATTGATAAAAGTGAGTTAATTAAAAGAATCCTTTCGCATGACCCTGATATGGTGATGCCTACTCCAAAATCTAATTTAACACTAACAGATGAAGAAAAAGCCTTATTGATAAAATGGGTCAAACAAGGGGCTGAATACAAAGAACACTGGGCTTTTACTGAGATTAAAAAACCAGAAGTGCCAACCGTAAAACACCATGAATGGGTTAAAAATCCTATCGATAATTTTATCCTACAAAAACTAGAAGAACAACATATCAGCCCTTCCCCTCATACTGAAAAAGCTACTTTGCTTCGTAGGGTTTCTATGGATATTACGGGACTACCTCCTACTGTTAAAGAATTAGATGCCTTTTTAAAAGATACTTCTCCGAATGCTTACGAAAAAGTAGTAGATAGGTTATTAAAGTCGCCACATTATGGTGAAAAAATGGGTGTCGAATGGCTAGATATTGCACGCTATGCCGACTCGCACGGTTATCAAGACGATGGCATGAGAAATGCATTCCCTTGGCGTGACTGGGTAATTAATTCATTTAATAAAAACCTGTCTTATGACAAATTTGTCAATTGGCAACTAGCAGGTGATTTATTACCAAACCCTACGCAAGAACAATTGATGGCTACTTGTTTCCTGAGGAATCACCCACAAACACAGGAAGGCGGTGTAGTTGATGAAGAATATCGAACCGAATATGTCATTGACAGGGTAAATACCTTTGGTAAAGCATTTTTAGGCTTAACTGTTGAATGTGCCAGATGCCATGACCATAAATATGACCCAATAGCCCAAAAAGAATTTTATCAATTATCTGCATTTTTTAATAACAACAACGAATCAGGCATTATTCCTTACAATGGCGAAGCTTCACCGACTGTAATGATTCCTACTGCTGATATTCAGGCTAAAATTGATTTTATTAAGAAAAAAATAGCTCCTTTTGAGGAGGCTATTAAACCTACCTATCCAATCTATCGTAAGAATTTTGACCAATGGGTATTAGCTGCCCAAAAAGAACCCTCAAAATTTGCCACAAGCAATAAAGACCTTGTTGCTAATTTCTCTTTTGAGCGTATTATTCCTAAAACAAATAAACGCTTTGATAATAATCTTAAGAAAGAAGTAATTGAGGTAAAAAACATTGCTTATCAAAATACTGCGGTAGATTCTATCGGTGGGTGGATTGCCGGTGATATGGACAGAAGACCCAAGTTTATTAAAGGGAAAGTGGGAAATGGCATTTTATTTAGAGGTGATTGTGGCATTGATTTCCACAGGGCTTTGGATTTTGAAAGAGTACAGCCATTTTCTATAAGTCTCTGGATAAACCCTCTGAAAAAAGGTGAGCATGGTCCCATTTACAATTCTTCTAATGGCGAGTTTGAAGGACAAAGAGGCTACAAGTGTTGGCTATTGTCAGATGGCTCTTTGCAAGTAAGCCTTAGCTATGTTTGGCCTGCTAACTGTATTGATATCATTACGACTGATAAAGTACTTTACAAACAATGGCAAAATATTACGCTTACGTATGACGGAAGCAGTAAAGCATCAGGGGTGAAAATTTATCAAAATGGTCAAGAAATGAAGACGACTGTATTGGTCGATAATTTAAAAAAGTCAATAAAATTTGGCGAACATCATACCAATTGGTCGAGTTTACCTTTTATGATGGGGAAAGAATTTCATGAAACAATGCAAAATTTTGCGGTAGATGAATTAAAAATTTATACGCGTCAATTGTCTCCAATAGAAATACTAGGACTTGCCAAAAACAAAGAACAGGTTTCTGACATTCTGAAAACGCCTCGTAATGAATGGACGGCGACACAAGCGCAACAGCTTTTTGATTATTACAGGCTAAATTTTGACCCTTATTTCTCTGCTTATTCCAGAAACCTTCTACAACTGAGAGAAAAAGAAAATATTTTGGCTACCGACATCAAGGAAGTAATGATAATGAGCGAACGAAAGATTCCACGAAAAACCTTTATACTCAATCGAGGCTCTTACGATGCTCCTTCTACAGAAGTAACTCATGGCGTTATTAATAAATTGCTACCTTTTGATGATGATTTACCCAAAAATAGATTAGGGTTAGCCCAATGGCTTTTAGATGAACGCCATCCGCTTTTTGCAAGGGTTGCGGTGAATCGTTTTTGGCAAAACTACTTTGGCTTTGGTCTTTGCAAAACTTCTGATGATTTTGGAAACCAAGGCGAAATGCCATCACACCCTGCTTTGTTAGATTGGCTGGCTACTACTTTCCGAGAATCTGGCTGGAATATCAAAGCCATGCAAAAATTGATTGTAATGTCTGCTACTTATCAACAGTCTTCAAAAAAGCGTAAAGATTTAATGGAAATAGATTCCGAAAATCGGTTGCTCGCCAGAGGGCCAAGTTATCGTTATGCACATGAGCAAATCAGAGATGCCATTTTAGAAGGCAGTGGTTTGTTGGTGCATAAAATTGGTGGGCCAAGCGTATATCCTTATCAACCGAGTGGCATCTGGGAGGCATTGGCTACTAGAAATGCTACTTCCTATCGTCAGCAACATGGAGATTCATTATATCGCAGAGGATTGTATACTATTTGGAAACGTTCCTCTCCTCCTCCATCCTCAATTACATTTGATGCTCCAGAAAGATACTTCTGTGTAGTAAAACGACAAAAAACATCAACGCCTTTGCAATCGCTAATAATGATGAACGACCCGCAATATAATGAAGCTGCTAGAAAACTAGCGGAAAGAATGATGCGTGAAGGTGGAAATAGTCCAGAAACCAGAATTACTTTTGCCTATAAAGCCATGATTTCGAGGTATCCTCGTCCTACAGAAATCAATGTGCTAAAAGCATTATATCAAGAGGAATTGGCAGATTTGAATAAAAAACCTGCGAGAATAAAGGAACTTTTAAGCGTTGGTGAGTCACCCATTGACCAAACCCTTAATAAAAAAGAATTAGCGGCTAATACTGTATTAGCCATGACGCTCATCAATTTTGATGGCACGCTCATTAAACGATAATCACAAGAATGCCTATACCAATTGCCATTGGTTAGAATGGATAACCAATGGCAATATTCAATACTAAATTCTCTTTTCTCCAATCAGGGCTACCTAAATTAAAATCTTTCAAGACCCAACGCTCGTTTTCTGGCAAATATGGCTTGCGTACTGGTGTTGCTAAATCGAAACGAAGTACTAAATAGTTAAAGTCTAATCGCAAACCTATACCCGTACCTATCGCTACTTGTTTATAAAAATCTTTGCCAAATACGGCATCAGCACCATAAATATCCGCATCATTCTGCATCCAGACATTTCCTGCATCAATAAAAATAGCTCCGTGGATGTATTGGTTAAATTTGGCTCTAAGTTCAGTATTAAATTCTAATTTAATATCACCAGATTGCCCACCGATGGTTTGTTCCAATAATGAACCTGTTCTTAAATAACTTCCTGGTCCAATAGTTCTTGCTGGGAAAGCACGAATACTGTTATTTCCCCCTGCTACATATTGTTTTACTGTTGGTAAAAAGTATGAATTACCGTAAGGTAAACCATAGCCTACTAAGAAACGATTGGCTACACGAAGCGATTGGTTGATACGATAGCTATATCTAAAGTCAGCATCAAATTTTGCATACTGTGGATAGGTTACTCCAAACAGTGTTGTTGATGAACCATCACTTGATGTTAATTTAGATAATAGACTTGCCAAATTACCTGCTACTTCTACACCCCCTGTAAATGAAAAATTATGGGTACTGTTTGCTTTATTTTGAGGCATATACGAAAACGTATAAGCCGTACTAATAATGATTTTATTATCAAGAATCTCTTCGTACAAAATTGGATTTCTAAAATACTCTAAAGCAAAGTCTTCACTGAAATTAAAAGCTTTTACTAAATTGACCAAAATAGGGGTAAAAGAATGTTCTATGGCTGTACTTTGTTTCCATGCATAAGTAAGCGATGTTCTGAGCGACGTAAGGTCATACAATCCTCCTCTTTTTAGTTGTTCATACCCGACATTAATACTTGTTTTGGGTAAAGACTGATTTTTAGTTGGGTTGATAGTAACGAAGGGAATTGTAAACCTCGGTAAGGTCAAATTACTTTCTATCGAAAATCTAGTAGTATTCAACGCACCAAGTGTACTACTTGCTCCTCCTACTTGAAATTCAATCCCAGCATTGGCAGTAACTTTTAATAATTCTGCCCCTTTGAACGCATTTTTATTTACCCACGATATACTGATATTAGAACCCGTATAGTTGTTGGATTTAGTCGTTCCATTCAAATCAACCACTACAGATTTTGCTTTTAGAGGGGTTAAATAATAAAACACATCTAAAAGTGCTGAGTCTGACCGAGGGACTAATTCAAATGTATTTTTTACAAATTTAAAGTTTCCGTTCAAGTTGATTAATCTCGATAAGGATACGTCTTGAACATTGCTACTATATTTTACTCCACGACGAAAACCAATCGCATCAGCAAATATTTTTGGTTTGAATGATGCTGTTCTATCAAATACTTTTATACCATCAAAGTTTATTTCTTGTTTTTTTAGGGTATCAGCTGTCGTAGATTCACCATAATCTGATAATACGTGTACATCTCTAATCGAATAAAGTTTTCTGGCTACTTGTGATGTAGAAGGCTTTATCTCAAAAGTTAGATTTACTTTATGAGTGGCAAACGAAGAATCTGCTTTGATAATGATAAAATCTGGTCTGAAATAATAAAACCCTCGTCTTTTCAAGACTCTATCAATACGTTCACGTTCAGCCGTTATCACATCAAACTGATAAGGCATTCCTGTTTTAATCATTGATCTTGCTTTGGTAGCGACAAAAGCCTTGCTGAAAACACTGCTATCTTTTACTGAAAAAACAACAGTATCAACGATGTATCTTTCATGTAAACTAACAGTATATTCGGCTGTAGCTTTTCTGTCTTTTTCAGATAATACCCCAAATGCAGACGACCTAAAATACCCTTGGTTATTTAATAATAATCCTATTTGTTTAGAATTAGCCCCTACTACACTTTTGCTTGCCAACACTGGAGGTTCGCCAAATTTTTTCCTAAAGAAACTCTTAAATCCTTTTTCGCTTTTGGGTTCGCCAAATAAATAGTAAAGCCAAACCTTGTACGGGAAACCAAAAATTGTGGCATTTGGCTTAGGCTTAACAAATGCTTCAAGCTGTGTTTGAACCGTTTTAGCTTCTTTCTTATTAATAACAGAATCCTTCTGAATCTTAATTTTTGCTCCCACATACAGGCTTTCGCCAGCTGGTAATTTTTTAGTAACCGAACAGCTTGAAATGAATAATATTAAGCATATAAATGTGAAAAACACCATCCCTGTAGAGGATGATATTTTCCAAGGCTTTGAGGAATATATAAATGTTTTGTTGTTCATGTTGATTTCCTTATAGAGATAAGCTATTTACTTTTGGACTTGTTAAAAATTTCTTTAAAAGTGCCATATTCTATCGTTAGCGTAAAACCAATACCTGTTTCAACTACAAAACCATCTAAAACAGACTGAAATTGGTTTTTACGAAAAGCCTTAAAGAGGTAACGCCCATCGTTTGTCAATTTATAGTTGACTAGAAGGTTATCAAATACTTCCGAAGACCCCCTACTGATATTCGTTTGATTTTCTAATTCAAAATTTCGCCCAACTTTAATCTGAATCTTATCGTTGAAAAATGCTTTAGAAAGTCCAAGACTTAAATCAGTTCTAGCACTTGACTTTCCGCCATAAAAATCTTGGGTTGAGGATAAATTTACGTCTAAATCAACACCTTTGATAAGGTCAGAAGCTAGCTGATCTAGTTGGTCTGACAGTAACTTACTTACACTTTGGCGTGCTAAAGCTTCTGTACCACTACCACCACCACTACTTGAGAAAAAGTCGGATGATTTTTCAGAGAAAAATCTATTCAGAATCAATAAAGCAAATACTTGCTTGTTTACTTCATTGGCATCCAATTTATTCAAGCGAGCTTGAATATCGCTGATAACAGTAGAACTCACTAATTTCTGTGTTTCAGAAGGACGAATCTTGAACGTAATATCAGGCTTCGTCAAACGTCCAGCCATCGTTAGTAATACATCAAATTGAACTTTTTGTCTGAAACGGGCAACATCTTCAGTCTCATTCGACATCAAGTCGAGCGGTGCTGTTTCAGTGGTATATATCGCAGTAATGTTTACATCCGCATTCATAGGGTCGCCAGACCAAATAATGCTACTACCTTTTTGGATGGTAAACTGACGTTTAAGTACCTCGAATGTTAACCCATAGCTTCCCTCAGTAAGGTCGTAAGAACCTAAAATAAAGGGTTGTCCATCTGGCCCTATACCAACATTCAACCGTGCATTACCTTTTACTTTTAAATTATCTCCATTCAGCTCATCTACTACAATCGTGAATTCAGATTTATCATCGGCTTCTATATTGAGTGACATCTCAGAGAAAAAATCATTTACTACTGACAATTGTGCAGTATCTTCTTTAGCGAGTGCTTCGTTATTATGGTCTACAAAAATAACCACACCTTCGCTTTCACTTTGCTCATCTAAACTGGTTGGTACAATCACAGAAATATTGCTTTTTTCTCTGACTTTAATATCTCCTTCAATTTTAGCTGCCGATGAGATTCCTTGTATTGCCAAATGGGCATCTACAAAGCCTGTTCCATAGAAAAAGTCATTATCTTTTCTATTAGAGTTTAATACCATAAAGTTTTTGGTATCAACCGTCAAATCGTATTTTACATTAGGAATATCCGCTAACGATACCGTACCATCAATTTTCAAAGGCTGATTCAAGGTATCGCTCATCGTAAACTGTTTAAGGCGAATAGTAGTCCCTTCAAAAAACAATTGCTGTTTATCTACCAAAAACCTACTGCCAAGTTGCGAAACATTAAAACCGACATTATTAAAGCCTAAGTCACCTACTATCTGTGGATTAGTCGTCGAGCCTTTTATCGTAGCTTGCCCTTGCAACCATCCCTTTGCTTGTTTTAACTGACCAAAACTAAAGGCCTGTACTGTTTCAGCACCTAGCTTTCTGATTTCTAACCTCAAATCAAAAGGATTTTCATTGTTGAGGAAGTAATTTCCTGTTATTTGTAAGTCGTTATTGGCATTAACTAAGGTAGCCTTGGCCGTTATTTTTTCAGCCGTTTCATTGAATACATTGATGTCTAAATTACCGATAGAAGTCTTCTGGAAAAAGAAATCCGTCACTTTCACATCACCCGTAAATGATGGAGAAACCATATAATTGCTCAAGAGGATTTTCCCATCAATTTTTCCACTTGCCATTGTAGAGTCAGGCACAAAAAGCGTGACAAAATTCTCAATCCTAAAGTTTTCAGCCGTCACATTGATTGGTCCATTCGGTTCGCTAGTGGTACTAGTCACTAGTAAGCGTTGTTTCTCTTGTTCTATTTGAAAATTATTAATCAACAAGCCCGCTTTGCCATACTGTATAAAACCTGTAGAGTCAACAGCCCAATCTTTATAATTTAATTTTAACCCACCTTTTACTAAGCGAATTTTGTATTGATTATCGGCATTTTGAACCAATCCAGCCACTTCATTTCTATTCTGGTCGATAGAATCTTTGAAAATAGCTTTAAACGTTGCTGTATTGTTGGCGACAGTTCCATTCAAAAAAGTTTTTCTGAGCCTAAAAGCACTCATTTCTACCCCAGATAATCCAGCTTGATAGGTCAACGTTTGTTCGTTAGCATATACGTTAGCTCTAAAATTTGACACTTTAATGGTATCATATTCCAGATTGGGTGAAACTAAGCTTATCTTCATTACCGTATCAGCCTTGTTATTAAGCATTGCCGATAAGCGAACAGTATCTAGTCTAGTCAAGCCCGGCACAAAAGCCTTGAAAAGAGGATGTTTTACCACTTTTGCCTCAATCAATACGTTATAAGGCTCAGTAATAGGCTTATACGCAATATCAGGAATCGTGAAATAGCGATTGATATTTGTAAGGAAAATATCAGATAACTGTAAATAATTGAAATCTCCTTTTACGGTAGCCTTTAAAAAAGGTGCTTGAATATCAAATCTTTTTTCTGTTGAGGTATTTTGAGCCGTTAGAATGGTATTTTCAATTTTTATTGGCTTCCCATCTTGGAAAAGCGTCGCTTCATTAATTGTAATTTTTCCACTTGGATTATTCGGGTCAGTCGATGGCATATCAACATCTATATTCCCGTGAATACCGATATTATCAGCATAAAAACCAAGCGGTTTTAAGTTCAATTCTGAAATCGCTATGTTTCCTTGAATACCCGGAAATTCTTTCGATAAATCAACCTTTGAATCTATTCTTAGCGTAATATTTGGGTCTGTTATGTGGGCTTTTAACTGAGCAATTTGCTGTGCGATAGTACTCTCGAAAACTAAGTTTTTATAATTATATCCTTTTATTTCAGCCTCTTGAATAGTACCTTCAATAGCCGTATTCATTGTTTTTAGGTCTAACCCCCTGCCTTTTACTTTCGCATTCAACGTTAGTTTACCTACGTTTTCTGTTTGCTTGATAAACTTGCCAACTTCAAAAGCAGTCAAGCTCATCGTACCTTCGTATTGCTGATTTTTATCGGCTGTAATATTAACTAGTTTACCATTAAAGGCAGCCGCTCCCATATCTGTTATTACTTTGGCATTAATTGCCAGATTCTGGATTTTGCCATTAATAGTCCCTATCAAATTTACCTTATTAGGCAATTCAATGCTATTAGGAATGGTATTAGCAGGTGCTAATTTTAGTATATCACTCTTAGTAAGCGAAACCTCTTTGATATTTAATTTTAAAGCAACTTTGTTTACATCTGGTAAACCAGTGATAGTTCCCTGCAAGTTGGCTCTGGCCTGACCAAAGCCTGTCAATGAAAACTTACTAATATTTAAATTATTGACATATCCTGTAGCCAATCCATCCACTTTCACTAAAGCTTTTTCATTGCCTTTGAAAGGAGGCATTTTGGCAAATTCAGGCATCAATAATAGAATATCCTGAAAAGCAACTTGGCTATTTTTAAGGCTCAATTTAATTTTTGAAGCCCCTATATTTTTACTTAGCTGGTCAAAAGAAGCATAACTCAGCGATAGCTCGTCTCTGATAATGGTATTAGGCGTTTTGATATAGAGTTTTTTCAAAAATGCCTGACGATTAGTATAAGCAAAATCTGTCTGGAATCGTTGGAGTTCAAAGCCAGATTTTTCTTTGAATGAACTTGAATATAACCACCCTGAAATATTATCAGGAGAGAAATAGAAACGCTCTGCGTTCATTTTCAAGTTATTGATTTTTAAATTATTGGGGTCAAGTCCTTTCTTTAAAGCAACTTGATTTTGGTCTTGATATTCAATATTATTCTTATCGAAGATAATTTTATCTACCAATACTTTCCAATTACTAGGTGCTGTAGAGTCAGCCTTTACAGGTACTTTGGTTTTGTCTTTATTAGCTTTTTTCAGGAAACTAACTTTAGCATCTGTATTGTATAAATTGACAGATTTTAAATGAACTTTCTCACCCGCTAAATATACTTTATCCCCCTTCACATTCAATGCACCCAATTTTACAGTATTGACTAAGCCAGCACTTTCTTCAACGATATTCCATTGAAAGTTTCTGGCATCAATTTCCCCAAAAGCTAAATCTAGGGTATCAGAAGTTGAGGGCGGTTCAGGTGGTGACTTTTTAGGCAAAGCCTGATATAATCGTAGCGATAAGTTTCCACCATTCAAGGCTAATTTATCTAAATGATATTGAGAAATAGTAGGATTAATGTCTTTAAAGGATGTTTCAACGTTGTCTAATCTAACCTTTGCATCTACTCCTGTAACATCATCCAGATAAGTTACTCTTACTTTATTCAGTAAAATATTGGTTAAATAATAATCCAGAGGAGTGCTTTTCTTAGCTGTAGTATCAACAGTAACACTGTTGTCAGTGCTTGCAAATGCTTTTAAAATATAGTTAAAATTGAAGGCTGTATCAGGAAGGGTACGCTTTATGTTGATGTTAATATTTTCTAGTTCAAGTTTATTAATACTTACTTTATTCCTTAATAAGGCAAGCATATCAATATCTACATGAATTTTATTGCCATAAATTAAGGTATCGTTTTTGTCATCAGGCAGATAAACTCCCTCAAGGGCAATCCAGTCGGGAAAACTGTAGCTAATTCTTTTGATAGTAAATGGTTTTTTGAGTTTTTTTTGTAGGTAATAAACTACTTTTTCAGTTAAAAATAGTTCACCGGCGGGTGTTCTGAAATATAAGAATAGACTTATCAGAACAAGTACTAAACTTAGTAAAATAATGCCCGCTATTTTTAAAAATTGTTTCATTACTATTATTTCATATGGTTTAAAGCTAATGCAAATAGGTAATTATTTATCCATGTATGTGATGTGTGTTACAAAAAAATATCAATCCAATCTGTTCAATTGGATTGATATTTACTATTTATTTTTTAGCGTTTGAAAGTATTTGCGTCAAAAACTGGGTTAAAAATGAAGACGTTTGTCAACTTAACCACTTTTTTATCAATACTGCTGTAATAAGTACCTGCTGATGGATATTTTAATCCAAAATCAGAAGTTGTATAAACATTATAATCTTGTGTAATTTCTTCACCAGTAGGCAATTTATATTTAGCCTTCGTAAGGAAATTAGTGATATTATCAAAATACAAATCGTGCTTGATATCTTTGCCCTTCAACTCAATATGGTGTAATCTTTGGGCTCCAATCACTTCTAAACCTACATAAGTAGCGATATATCCTTTCTGTTCATAATTCAAGAATGGTAACAAGAAATCGCCTACTTCTCTTTTCATATTCGCTTGTTCTTTTGCGCTTAGGTCTTTTACATCATAAATAATAGCCTTATCACGGCTTCCCGTCGGAATTTTCAAAAAGGCATCTGCAGTACTTTCGCCATAAATAAAACTACGCTTCATAATCGTTTTTGTTTTAAGCATAGAATTATCTACTAATGATGCCTTCACCTCCATGTCATAATCAGTGGCTGCATTGGCAACAAACGATTGCTTTAAGGTATAAGTCTTTACTTTCTTCCAAAGTGGCAAACCCCCAGTACTTTCATAAAATTTATTGAAGACAGAATCGGGTGATTGTGCAAAAGAATTGATAACCAGAAAACTCATTATCAATGTAATAATGCTTATTTTTTTCATGAGATACGTTTGAAATTAATGTTTTTAACTGCTTTTTGTCTATGGAACTCTAAAATACTCAGGTATATTGTTTATATAAACAGTGTTGTCTACTATAAATGATTTTTTTTCCGAGATAAGTAAAATATTAATGTTTTTTTATGGAAAAATATCATTCTGTTTTAAAACAACACAAGGAATGCCGTAACATTCCTTGTGAATATATGCCCTCTGCCCACCGCTAGTAATTCATCTTATCCTGAGAGAAAATCAATGCCGTATAAGGGGCAATTGAAATGGAAGCGTGATGTTGCATTCCGTCATATTCTCCTTGTACTGTACTAATACTCGTTGAATCAAAATTATCAAAGCCTTTATCATAGCCTTCCCAGTCGCTATTAAATCTCAATTTCCATATTCCCTGCTGAGGGAAGCCTATTGAAAAATCTTCATAAGACTTATTAGAAAAATTAAGTACAACCACTGTGTTATCACCAGGCTCACCTTTGCTCCAACGTTGAAAAACTATAATCTTATGCGTTTCATCAGTTTTAATAATCTGAGTATTCTGCCCTGTTAATCCTTCCGTATTACCGTCATAATTAAGACGTAGCTTAATCAAATCTCGGTGCAAACTAGTGAAAGATTTAAACTTTTTGGCTCTACTCCAATCAATAGGGTCTGTATCCGAAAACCATTTATCTTCTAATAGTTCTTGCCCTTGAAATAACATTGGTATTCCTCCTGCAGTCATTACCAAAGCAATGCCTAACGATGCTCTTTTCTTTGAGTACCAATTATTAACATTATCAAAAGCTATTTCTTCAGCTACTCTTGCCTTACCGTTCGCAACTTCATCATGTGATTCGGTATAGACTACTCTTTTAAAAGTATCTCCTGAATATTTATTTAACAAAGCAATACAGACACTTTCTATACTACGATTTTCGTCTTCTTGCGTAATTAAAACATTCCTGATTGGATGTACAAAATGAGCATCCCACTGGCTACCAAAGCCCAAGCCACATTCATTGCCTAAATGGTCTGTTATAGAGTCTAAGCCGTGTAAATCCTCTGCTATGACGATTTTCCAAGGATATTTTTCAGCAACTTCTGCATTGATTCTCCTGATTAAACTTAAGCCTTCTTGAATAGTAGTGCCTAAATCTTCATTAGCTTTTACACTTCTGATGTAGGGTGTCATGTCCATTCTGAGTCCATCTACTCTGAATTCTTCCAACCACATAATAGCATTATCGCGAATGTACTGACGTACTTCTGGTCTTCCATAATCTGGACGTGTGTCTCCCCAAGGAGTAGCCGAACGCCAGTCGTTGTAGAAATAAATACCACCTAAACCGTTTTCTTGCCAACCGTCAAACTGCCACATATCCATATCTGTTGGTCCAAAATGATTATAGACTACATCTAAAATCACAGCGATACCGCGTTGATGAGCAGCTTTGATAAATGCCTTGAAGGCATCGGGGCCACCATAGCTTGATTCAATCGCAAACGGATACGAGGGGTTATATCCCCATGAAAAGTCTCCGGGAAATTCAAAGGGAGGCATCACTTCTATGGCATTGATTCCTAAATGTTGTAGGTAATCAAGTTTTTCAATTAAGCTATAGAAATCGCCAACTTTACCTTTTTCTTTCACATAGTAAGTACCCACATGCAGTTCATAGATAACCAACTTATTCCAAGTTGGCATTTGAAAATCATCTTCTTCCCAGTCAAAATTACTTTGGTCATATATTATTGAATTCCCTATGGAATTAGTTAGTTTACGAGCATACGGGTCGTTTCTTTGTAAATCTCCAGATGGTGTTTTCAAAAAGAATTTATATTCATCTCCAGCTTTAGCACTAAAGACATTACCACCCCAATAGCCATTTCCTTCATGTTCAAGAGGGAATTCGGATGAATCCCAGTCATTAAACGAGCCAAAAACACTTACTTCTTGAGCATTCGGTGCCCATACCCTAAAAAATACTCCATTTTCGTGAATGATTGCTCCCATTCCGTCAACAAGAATTTTTTCATTCTCTACATTATTATTTTGGCTTCCCATGTTGATTAATAGTTGAACAAGTTTCGGAAATTATTAGTGATATAGTCTTCATATATAAATTAATATGCCAGTAAAATATTTAAAA